>NZ_NPJC01000060.1:0-205387 GCF_002251405.1 Prevotella sp. P4-98
AATCTGCGTATTACCTCAAGTCGCATCGTGGGGTAAGGGGATGGTGGCTACATATTGATGTTGTGCTGTTGCTTTTTACTGAAAGCTGCTACTAACGACTCATAAATCTACCCTTAATCGTGTATTGGATGATAGTTGCGGATTTTAGGTTTACTGCAAATGATGGTGTTCCGTGTCAACCCGGAGTGGTATCTGAGTGCGGTTATATGTTCTGGCGCATGAGAGATAATAAGGCTTTAAAGAAAGCCCATCACTATATAATAAATATAGTGATGATCTTTATCTTAATAATTGCTTTTACTATAGATGGAGTAATGGACGTTCTGAAATGATTAGACTTATAATCAATAATTGTTAGAATGCGTATGATAGCTCCTCATCGTCAGTCGTGTCGAATGTGTATCCATTACTGACAGAATTGGTAAAGAAGTACCCTGTTGCTTTGGTCGTACAATTTTGTTTCAGCGTTACCGCATTAAATGTACGCGTGCGAATCAGTTTGCCAGAACTATCCTTCATATCGACCTTTACATTGACAACTTGTTCTGTTGCTGTCAGAAAACATGAAATCATTGGACCGTCTATGAATGAATTGTTTGGCGTATTCTTCTTGTAGATATTAGTTGTGTATGATTGTTTTGCAAAACTAAATCCAGTAGATGGATTGAAAGTGTATTGGTTTGGAGTACCTACATTCTGATCTGGGTCGATGATGATTTCCACTTCATCTACTTCTTCAGGGTAGGGGTCTGATATATAAAGTGAGAAAGATGCTGTGATGCGTTTGCCAAAGTTCATAGTAACCTCTTTAGGTTCACCTCTGGTAATATCAACAGACATCGTTGTTGCATAGGTACTCTTGTAGAGTATGATATCATTGATGACCGCTTTATCTGGAGATACGATGTTTGCAGCTCCGTTACTTGGAGTTTTAGCCTTGTGTGCCACAGCTACGAAAGTGTATTTTCCAGCTGGAAGTTCGCAATTAATCTGATCGAAGTTCTCGTTTGTTCCTTTCGTTTTCTTTTCTGCATAAAACTCTTTGTTGTTTTCGTCGAAAACCTTAAATGCGATACAGGTCACTTGTGCTTCTGCAGCACTTGCACGTGACGTTGCGAAATTTTGGTCAGGAACTACTGAAAAATCAAATCCAGAAAAACTGACTTTTACTGAGACAGGTTCTGTCACTACTGTGTTGTTGTCCTCTGATGAACAAGAGAACAGATGTGCTACAAACAAAGGTAGCAATAAAAAAAAGAATTTTTGCATAGACCTTATAAATTTATGCTGCAAATTTAAAGTTTATTTTCATACGAAGCACGAAAAAACTCTTAAAAAAGTATAAAAAGCAGTATTGATATAACGAAAAATGGCTAATTCTGTCCTTTTTATAGCAGTGTCAAATGGGTGTTTATAAGAAATTATTTGCGAAGAAACGGTAAAACTGTCAGTTTTATATTGCCTCTGATGATTGATTTAGTATTAAAGTGTCTTATCATGAGTTTGCTTTTCTATTGAAGAATAATCCAAGTCGGTAGAAGAATAATCGAAGGATAGACGAATTCCTATTGAGTAAGCGATGAGACCATATTGAAGATATGGCGGAATCAGACAGAATATAAAAATGTTTTGTATATCATACGTATCACCGAAACCGCCAAAGCGCACCGGCTGAGAGTGTAAACTAAACTGTGTCAAGCTACAATAAAAGTAGTTTAACACAGTTTTTATATTATGGACAACTTAGAAATTGATTACAAGAAAGCAGCTCAGCAGTTGCGTAGTGGTGAAGCCTTATTTGGCAAGGACGGAGCATTAGCTCCATTGTTAGAGCGTATTCTCAACTCAGCTCTCGAAGGTGAGATGGACGCTCATTTAAGTGAAGAGGAACGCTCTTGCGGCAACCGTCGTAATGGTAAGATGAGTAAGAAGGTTCAAACAAAATATGGTGAGGTCACTATAGAGACTCCTCGTGACCGAGACGGAACTTTCCAACCTGAGACCGTAAAGAAGCGTGAGACTATTCTTGCCAATGGTATGGCAGACCAGATTATTGAGATGTACGCCATGGGCACCAGCACACGTGACATCAGCAGCTACTTTGAGCGTGAGTTCAACACAACTCTATCAGCCGATACTATCAGCTCTATAACAGACCGTGTATTACCCGAAATCACCGCCTGGAAGTCTCGCATGCTCGATCCTGTATATGCCATTTGCTGGCTTGATGCTATCCATTATAAGGTAAAGGATGAGAATGGCAGAGCTGTCACACGAGCCATTTACAACATTCTTGGTATCAACAAGGAAGGCCAAAAAGAACTGTTAGGTATGTATGTGTCTAAGAGTGAAGGAGCTAACTTCTGGCTAGAAGTTCTTACGGATCTTCAGAACCGTGGTGTTCGAGACATCTTGATTTGTTGTATTGATGGTCTCAAAGGCTTCCCGGATGCCATCCAAAGCGTATTTCCTGAGAGTTCTGTGCAGCTCTGTATTGTCCATCAGATACGCAATTCTATCAAGTATGTTGGCAGTAAGCATCAAAAGGAGTTTATCAAGGATTTAAGAACAGTATATGGTGCAGTAAACAAAGACTCCGCTGCTGCTAATTTAGACCTGTTAGAGTCTAAGTGGGGAGAGATGTACCCAATTGTCATCAAGTCATGGCGTGACAATTGGGAACGTCTGACAGAGTATTTCCAATATACTCCAGCCATCCGTAAACTCATTTATACGACCAATACGGTTGAGGGGTATCACAGACAGGTAAGAAAGGTCACAAAGACTAAAGGGGTCTTTCCTACGGATAATTCTTTGGAGAAGCTTGTGTACTTAGCTTACCGCAACATCCGTAAGAAATGGACTATGCCACTGGCAAATTGGGGACAAATTTCTCAACAATTGGCAATAAAATTTGGGGATAGATTTAAAATTATGTAACTTTGTAGCCGAAAAGGCTTCCCTGCTGGGGGCATGCCCCCAGCAGGGAGTGGGAATGAAAGTTAAGAACAAGCCTTGACACAGTTTAAATTACACCCCCCACCGGCTTCACAGTCTGTGCGCTTACGCTCTTTTTCAAGAGGATGAGTTATATTAATTGAGATTTTCGTTTTTCTTTGTTGTTACTACAATTACGTTTTCAGTATTCTCATCACCACTGTACTTCTTGATATTTTCTGCGTCTTTGAAGATTTGCAGGCTTGATATCTGATCTGGTTTAAGTGTGTTGATGTTGTCTATTCGTTTACCATCAACTATGTACAAAGTAGTGTTGGGTTGTTTATTCTCTTCTTTATTTGCAGCAGAATTTGGTTTGGTTGTCATAGTACCTATGTAGAATGAGACGGGTATTACATATTTCACATCTACTGCTTTACCGTTCTGTTTACCTGGTGTCCATTTTGGCATTTCCTTTATTACTCGTAGCGCTTCCTTATCGAGGGGCTCGCAAACGCTCCTTATAATGGTTGGCTCTATAATATTACCATTTTTATCTACCACAAAGGCTACAATGACTCTGCCGCTCTTATTGGTAGCAGCTGCCTCTGCTGGATATTTCACATTACGCCCGAGGTATTCATATAATGCTTTCGGTCCTCCTGGGAATGAAGGCATCTGTTCTACGATGTCATAGACTTTCTTCTTGCTTTCTTTTTTGGGCGCTTTTTTCTTCTTTACTGGTTTGTTATTTTGTTGCACAGGCAAATTGTTTTCTACTGCCACCGCTGCATTATTACTCTCAGTAACAATTTTCTCGGCCATTGATTCTACACTTTCGTTGGCAAAAGCCACAACAGCTATTGCTGTTAAAGGAAGTGCCAAAAGCAGTTTGGCACGTTTCCATCCATTCGATTTCTGCATTTTCATCATTGTGATACGTTTTTTTAGTGAATTATGATTAAAATTGTTAGCTAACGCAAATCTATCTTCTCCCACAGCCTTCATCACCAGCAACAGTTGGTAATTGCGTGCATCTACACCTTCTGCGAGTACAGCTTCGTCTGCTTCGTATTCATGAACCTCCTGTAGCTCGCGTCTTAGTAGCCACGCTGCAGGGTTGTACCATTGAAAAATCAGCATGATGTTGCACAATAATATATCTACACTATGGTGATGAGCTATGTGTGCTCTTTCGTGTGTTAGAATTTCCATAGGGTGATCTTGATAGTCTTTCCGTGCTACAACGATATAGTTGAACCAACTGAAAGGAGCGATATCGCGGTCTATTACTACCAGATGTTCCCCATGTGCATTGTCTGTTCTTGTTCCGCTGCGCAAAATGAATCGCAGTTTCCATAGAGACAACAGGAAGACCACGGCAAATATTCCAACACCTATTATATATAATAAGAATAGGAGTTGTATCATGGTAATTGGTTCTTTTGTCGGGTAGTCTAACGGTTGTTGTACCGTAGCAAGCATTTCTGTAAAATCTACCGTCACCGCAGTCATTGGCGTTTCTTTATTCAGTTCCACTTGTATCAATGGTACTATTAAAGCCATAAGAATCATCAACAGGATTGACTTACGGTTGAAGGCATGGAAGGTTTCTCTGCTTAAGCCCATTTTATAGAATAGGTAGAATGCGATTAAGCATATTCCCGATTTGATAGAATAAAGAAATAACATTCCCATATTACATTGGTTTTATATTATTTGTTGAATGGTCTTTTTTCTTTGAAATCAGTCTTTCTCAATCGTATTAATTAATTGCTTGAGTTCTTCTATCGATATTTTTTCCTCTTTAACCAGAGCGGAAACGGCTTTCAGGTATGATTTACCGAAGAATCTATCCACGACACTCATCAGCGTATTACGATGATATTCCTCGCGTGTGATTTTAGCGAAATACTGGAAGCAGCGTGCTGTTAAGGCGCGATGCCCTAGAAATCCTTTCTCCTCAAGGATTCTTACTAATGTTGCTAATGTGTTCACGTGTGGTTTAGGATCTTCGTAACATGCTTGCAATTCGCGAATCTGCATATCCCCATGTGTCCAATAGTGATCCATGATTTCCTCTTCTTTGTTAGTCAATGTCTTCATCATTTTATTCTGTTTTAATGTTTATGGCTGCAAAGTAACTAATTCTTTTAGTTTATTACAAGTTTTTTGAGTTAATAAAACTAAAACGATTAGTTATTTAACTAAAAGTGTTAGTTATGTAACGTATAGTTCTTATTCTTAGGCCATATTTGTTTCTTAGATGTTATATTGAAACATCAATGCATAATAATTATGGTAATAGTTTTGTTGTTAGGTGAAATATGTGTAAATTTGGGCAGTAAAACAGTAAGTGTATCATTATGTTTGTAGTATTACTTGTAGGAATAGTGGCATATCTTATAGTCTATTGGCTTTTTAAACCCAATTGACTATAGACAGTATAAAGTATTGGTATTGTACTTTTCATAGGTACTTGTGCTCAAAAGACTCAAATATATTTGGCTTTTTATTCGCTTATTCGTACCTTTGACCTTCGGTCTTAGGTAGGCTGCATTTCGGAAAAGAAAATAAAAGTGAACTTTTATTTTGCATTTCGCTCGATTTGCACTACCTTTGTGAACATGAAAATGGGAAAAGGTAGAATGCTGATGATTATGTTTGTGCTTTTGATGCATCATAGCATAATGGCGCAAACAACAGCGGAGCGAAATGGAATGGAGACTATGCGACGTGACTCCATTGAAGTTTCGCACAATGATTCCATCAAGATGGGCAAGATCAATGTAGAGATGCCAATGGGTCCATTGATACGAAGAACCTTGGAGCGAATGACACATAGTGGGCGTCGTCACGGCCCAATCATAATGCCAAATACTAATTTCTGAACTATGAAAGGACGTTTAAACATGTTATGGGTTTGGCTCTGCCGTATGGGTTGCAGTAGAGGTTTCGGCATTCAGTCGCCGACCGACTATGCTTTTGTACGTTATGTGATCAACGAACACTGGCCTTACTATGCCTATGACGAATTGGACAATCTTGCTCATAATGCTACAGAGCGCAAGTTAGGACGTCTGTATTTCCGACTTGCCAACTGGCGTCAACCATCGGTGATGTTGCGTGACGAGTATGAGGCATGGTGGCATGCAGGTTGTCGCAAGATGCGTCTGACCGATTATCCACAAGAAGCAATGGGCAATCGTGGTACATTTCAGTTGGCGCGTATTACGATAGAGGACGATGCCGACCTACTGTTACGTCATGCCGATGAAGAGTCGGTGCTTGTTGTGGAAGGCATTCATCGCAATACTGAACGCTGGCGCCATATCAAGGAATGTGAGCAGGTCACTATAACCTACGACCTCTATTATTGTGGCATAGTGCTTTTTGACAGTCATCGCTATAAACATCATTATCGTGTGAATTTCTAATTATAATAAATATAATAACCTTTTAAGTCTATGAAGATAACAAAAGTATATACCCGTAGAGGTGATGGTGGACAGACCTCACTTGTCGGAGGTGAACGTGTAAGTAAGTCATGTGCCCGCTTAGAGTCCTATGGCACCGTCGATGAACTATCGTCCCACTTAGGACTTTTAGCAGCTTTGTTGCCTGAAGGCGATGATAAGGCCATGATACAACGTATCCAGAACAATCTGTTTAACGTATGCACTAACTTAGCCACCAATCAAGATACCACACCGCTTTATCCCTCAGCCCATTTGCCAGAGGGCGAAACCGCATTGCTTGAGCGTCAGGTTGATGAGATTATGGCGATGTTGCCCGAACGTCAAGGCTTTGTATTGCCAGGTGGAACCCGTGAAGCAGCGCAAGCGCATGTTTGTCGCACGGTATGCCGACGTGCCGAACGTCGCATCTGCGAGTTGGCGAAAGAGGCTACTGTATCCGTCGAAGTTTCTGAATATATCAACCGATTGAGCGATTATTTGTTTGTTTTTGCAAAAAAACTCAATCATATTGCCGGTCAGAGTGAAAAAATATGGCAGAATGTTTGTAAATAAGAAAAATTATGTTACTTTTGCGGGCAAAATAAAAAACCTATAAAAAAAAAGCAATATGTATTGGACACTTGAATTAGCATCTAAACTTGAAGATGCACCATGGCCGGCAACCAAAGATGAATTAATAGATTATGCCATCCGTTCGGGCGCACCGCTCGAAGTGTTGGAGAATCTGCAAGAGATAGAAGACGAGGGTGATGTCTATGAGAGCATCGAAGACATTTGGCCCGACTATCCTACCAAAGAAGATTTCCTTTTCAACGAGGACGAGTATTAAACACTACTGGCATCCCCTGTCAGTTTAAACTGTTACATAGCGGTATGTGAATCTTGAGAAGGTTCCCATACCGCTGTTTTTTGCGCGCGCACGCACACGCGACGTCGCAAAGATTCGGCCACTCGACCACCATTGCTTATAAGCAGTTATATCACAATGCTTTATATGGGTGGTCGAATATTTCTTGCTTACGTTTTCGACCACTCTTCGACCACATTGCCACCACTATTGCACACATGAAACAGTCCAAGTACGATAATTGCTGTCTCTTCAAGTGCAGTCATTGGCGTTTGCCAGCACATTGTCCCATGTAGGAACAATAGTTTATATCTTGCATTTTCTTGTCGTGAGGTCAATACGCCAATACGTTCCAGAGGTCGCGTATGCGTGCTTCTGGATCCCATTTCTCTTTGAAAGTCCATAGTGCAGTGACTGCATGGAAAAGTGGTTTCTCTTCCGATTCCTCCAGATTATCGTTAAGCCATCCGCTATTTCCTCCTTCGCGCGAGCAGTTATAATAGTATGTGCGTAGTCCCCAAGGACATGGATCGAGCACCTTGTCGCTGTAAGCATAGCAGATGTTGGTGTCGAGAATCTGTTTCGACAGTCTGCAGTTGAGCAGGAAAAACTGTGAATCGTGGTGGTATCTACCGAGTATGGTAGGCGATTTAGCATCGAAATATGAGTCTTTGATAACCAGTTTCTGGTCTTTCGAACCTCGTCCGTCGTGCCAGATGATGGCGCGGCTATCGCCCAAAAAGCGGCAACGGGTGGCGTAGCACCATCCTCTGGGGCATAGGAAATCCACACCGGGACATCTCAGATACAGGTCAGCGTGGTAGTACATGCCGTCAGTCTTTGCCCACAAAGCCAGTGCATCATTACCGTCCGCCCATACATTAGAGTTGATAACGATGGTTCTGGTGGCTCTTCCGAAGATAGCCATTTGGTGTGTAGTGGTGTTTTCTATTGTTGTTCCGTAGTTGTTATATACCGTCAGTCCGCTTATCACGCAGTCGTCAGCTCCCTCTTGAAGTACTATCACACCGTTGCCAGTAGGCTTTCCGTGATATTCCGGCATTTTATTGGTTTTAGCAGTTTCAGCCAAAACGATGATTGTGCTGTCGCGGTCTTCACCTACCAGTACGATGTTGGGTCGGTCGATTACCACCTTTTGGTGGTAAGTACCCTTGCGAATCAGAATCTTATAGGGTTTGGTAGGTTGCTGTGGCGCCTTCTCAATAGCCAGTTGAATGCTGTCTCCGGGATTGACAATGGCATCAAAATCTGCCATGTTCGCCTTTGGCTTTCTAAACCACTGTAGTAGTCCCGTCTCGTTTCCACCTTTGGTTTGCAGACTGATAGCCACCTTATGTTTGGGATCGTAGCGTTCTGCCCATTTGTTGTAATCTTCATAGAGTGACGAAGGACCTTCGGTGTACCAGGCATAACCATTGCGTCGTTCGCTACCAATCTGGTAGAGATGTCTTCTGGGCACACCATCTCTGTCGCAAACAAACGGTTCACCATATTCCAAATCATAGAAGCGAGCCCATATAGGATGTGCATTCTTGTCAGCCACCAGTTGTGTGTCGCGGTAGGGCGATCCCCATTTTCCGATGTGCGCCACCCTCATTCCCGTCAGTTTGTGGTCGTCAAACCATTTCATAGCGCCGTGGATAGCCGTCTTGACTTCGTCACTTGGATGATCCAGGCTCATCAGCAGACGCACCAGTCCGGCACTCTCCGAACTACAGAACGAAGCCAACTCGAAGGCTCTTGCTTTTGCAGGCTCCAGTGTTTCCCTATCGTGTTGCTGACACCACACCGTAGGTTTACCGTCGCGTCTTATTTGTGTAGCGAGAATACAATCGATACCTTTATCGAAAGCCACTTTCATTTTCTTGCGCATCTCCTTTGTGATGAGTTTTCCTTGATAGGGCTCCTGCTGTTCCACCATGTCTTTCAGCATCAACATGGTGTGTTCCATGGCATGGTCGTTATAGGTGATATGAATCTGATAGTCGCGCATTACAGGCCAAAACTGCGGCCATCCGCCGTTGGGATACTGCCCGCTGAGCAGATAATTCACCCCTTTGCAGAACGCATCTTTATATCGTTCATCCTTCGTTTGTTGGTAGAGTCGTGCCAAGAAAATCATTTGTGTGGTCGTGGCATCATTGTCGGTAGTAGAGTCGTTGCGTCTTGATTTCTCCGCCATCACCTGTTCGCGTTCCTTGTCTGTCATGCGTTTCACCATGTCAATGTTCTTAGGCCATCCGCCTGTCACACGTTGGTAGAGTAGGAGTTGGTCGCCTATACGTCGTGCCTCCTCAGTCCGGAAGAACTGCGGATCAGTTTCCCTCAATACCTGTTTGTAGCCTTTTTGTGCTGTTGCTGCCATGACAAAAGCAAAACATAGTAGGATCATCATCTCGATGCGCTTATTGCGCAGATTGATTTTAGTAGTAGTTGTTATTCCCATACAATTTAGTAGTTTGTTTTTCTAATATAGTAATTGTGCCTACAAAGGTAGTGCAAACCTCTGAAATACAAAAGAAAAACACTTTTTTCTTTTGTATTTCCGAGGTGCCGCCTACCTGTGTCCTCATGTTCTCTTACGATTTTCTGTATCGTTACACAATATATCGTTAGAAAAGTCGTTATATTCTATGTGAAACGTTTACCGCTGATATGGATATTCTTGTTGGCATCACTGCGAGTGTTGGCACAGCAGGATGTGTCTTTTGCACATTATTGGGCAATGGAACCATCATTCAATCCTGCCGCCGTTGGCAAGGAGTCCAAGATCAATATAACGGGAGCCTATCAGTTGAGCATGGCAGGCTATGAACAGCATCCGCGTACGATGAATCTGGCAGCCGACATGCCTTTCCGACTGCTCAATATGACCCATGGCGTGGGCATACAGTTGTTGAACGATGAGATAGGACTCTTCACCCATAAGCGCATGGCGTTGCAGTATGCGTTGCAGTGCCGCTTGTTTGGAGGTCATCTGCGCTTCGGTTTGCAGGCAGGAGTATTGAGCGAGGGTTTCAAAGGCTCCGAACTTGATGCAGAAAACAGTAGCGATCCCGCGCTACCCACCGCCGATGTCAATGGTACAGCCTTCGATTTCAGTGGCGGACTCTATTATCTTCACCGCAACTGGTATGTCGGTGTCTCTGTTTTACATGCCACAGCCCCAGCGGTAGAGATGGGTAATCGCAGCTTGTTACAGGTCGATCGCATCTATTATCTTACTGCAGGCTACACTTTCCGATTGCGCAATCCCCATCTGGCGATATTGCCCAGCGTGCTTGCCTATACCGATGGCACCTCGCAGCGAGCTGATTTCACCGCCCGTTTGCGTTATACCAACGATGAAAAGATGCTCTATGGGGGAGTGGGCTATAGTCCCACCAACTCGGTAACAGCCATGATTGGCGGAAATTTCCACGGCGTACACATTGGTTACAGCTATGAGATGTACACCACAGGAACTGGCATTGGCAATGGCAGCCACGAACTCTTCGTGGGCTATCAAACCAATATTGACATCGGACCTCGCCGCCGCAACCGCCATCAGAGTGTCCGCATCCTGTAACAGACAATAGACATATAACAACAGACCATAATAGATAAAAAACGATATGAATACACTACGACACATACCACACGTCAGACACACCATCCGCTGGTATCATCCCGCGTTGCTTCTACTCTTCGCAATGCTCGCTGCCAGTTGTCTTGGATCCAAAATCAGTTCGTCTCAAGGTGGCGAAGTGACTGGCCATAGTGGTCGCACCTTTGCCGAACCGACCCCATACGGCATGACCCTTGTGAAGCGAGGCCATGTCAAAATGGGTATTGAGCAACAAGATTCGCTATGGGGCAGACGCACACCAGTGCGCGACATCTCGGTGGAGAGTTTCTGGATGGACGAGCGCGAGGTGACCAATTCCATGTATCGCCAGTTTGTCAGCTACGTCCGCGACTCTATTATCCGCGAGCGTTTAGCCGATCCAAACTATGGTGGCGATGAGACCTATAAGATAGAAGAAGACCGTTACGGCAATCCCGTCACTCCCCATCTCAATTGGAAAAAACCGTTGCCACGTCGTCCTAACGAGGACGAACAGCGTGCTTTCGAAAGCCTATACACCACCAATCCAGTGACGGGTGAGAAACTTATCGATTGGCGCCAACTCAATTATCGGTATGAAATATACGACTATGCCGAGGCAGCCAAGCGCAAATACCGCACCAATCCGCAAGAACGCGTGTTGAATACCGATTATCGTCCCAATCCCAATGAGCGCATCTGGATATCCAAAGATACGGCATATATCGACGATGAAGGTCGCATCGTGCGAGAAACCATCAACCGCGAATACACCGGTCCGTGGGATTTCCTCAATACCTATATTGTCAATGTCTATCCCGACACCACCTGTTGGGTCAACGATTTCCCCAATGCCGCCAATGAGAACTATATGCGGTTCTACTATTCGAGTGCCGCCTATAATGACTATCCTGTAGTTGGTGTCACTTGGGAACAGGCCAATGCCTTCTGTGCCTGGCGCACTGCCCATCTGTTGCGTGGTCTTGGCGAGGCAGCACGCTATGTGCAGCGCTATCGTCTGCCTACCGAAGCCGAGTGGGAATATGCAGCACGTGGTAAAAACCAGAATGAATTTCCATGGGACAATAAGGAAATGGCATCCGGTAACGGGTGCTATTATGCCAACTTCAAGCCCGACAACGGTAATTACACCAAAGACGGTAACCTCATTACCAGTCGCACAGGCATCTATAATGCCAATTCCAACGGACTTTACGATATGGCAGGCAACGTAGCCGAATGGACCAGCACCATCTATACCGAGGCAGGTGTTGAACAAATGAACGATATCAACCCCGACCTTCGCTACAATGCAGCACCCGAAGATCCCTACCGCATGAAGAAAAAGACCGTGAAAGGTGGCTCTTGGAAAGACCCCGAATCGATGGTCCGTTCCGCCTGGCGCACCTTTGAGTATCAGAATCAGCCACGCAGTTACATCGGTTTCCGCTGTGTGCGCAGTATGGCTAATACCAATAGCGGTAAAGTGAAAAACAAAAAATAAGCATATTCACCCTCAAAAACGAAACACCATGACAGAATATAGCAAGTTGAATATCATCTATAAACTACAGAAATGGATGGACAGCGTAGCCGGTCAAACCTTTCTGAACTATGCCTACAGTTGGGGTGCAGCCATAGTCATTTTAGGCACACTCTTTAAGTTGACCCACCTTCCCTATGCCAATATCTTTCTCTATTTAGGTATGGGAACCGAGGTCTTCGTATTTTTCCTGTCGGCTTTCGACCGTCCGTTCGACAAGACAGCCGATGGCATGGAACTGAAAACTCATAGCGATATGGCGGTTAACGAACCATCTTCTGTCTCCGCAACCACTGTGCCTTCATTGTCTGTCACCGCTTCGTCTTCTCCGTCTGGCGTCGCTTCGTCTTCCCCGTCGGGTAGCGTTTCTTCGTCTGGATTTATCTCTGTTTCGGGTGATATCAACATTCCACAATGGCATGCGCCACAGATTCCAGAAGGTCTCGACGAGCAGATAGCCGGTTATACCGCCGAGTTGGAGAATCTCAACCGCACGTTGACCAGCATCAGCCGCGTCTATGAAATGCAGCTCAAGAGTGCCAGTACGCAGATCGGAACAATAGACAGTATCAACGAACAGACGCGCCACATGGCCACTCAGATAGCCGAACTCAACCGCATCTATGCCCGCATGATCGAGGCCATGTCCGTTCAAAACAAGATGCAATAGCCCATTCAAATCCCAATAATTCCGTATTATGGCAATCAAGAAACGTCCATTATCGCCCCGTCAGAAGATGATCAATCTGATGTATGTCATCCTCATGGCGATGCTGGCGCTTAATGTATCGACCGAAGTGCTTGAAGGTTTTTCGGTAGTAGAAGATAGTTTGCGCCGCACAGCGCAGACCGCTACCGATGAAAACCGCACCCTTTATGCCGATTTTGAAGCACAGATGAAGCGCAATCCGCAGAAGGTTCGCCAGTGGTTTGAGTGTGCACAGCAGGTACGCCAAATGAGTGATTCGCTCTATCTGTTGGCTGATGAGTTGAAACAAGCCATTGTCTGCGAGGCCGATGGCCCCGACGGCGATGTGCTAAACATCCGCAAGAAGGAAGACCTCGACGCAGCTTCAACGGTGATGCTCACTGTGGGTAGTGGTCGTGGCGAAGCCCTTCGCCAGACGATAGTGCGCTATCGCGAGTATATACTGACGCTTCTTCCCGACAGTGCCCAGCAGCGCATGGTGGCTCAAAGCCTATCCACCGAACCCTCTGCCGAGGCTCGTGCCGTAGGCAAAAACTGGCAGGAATATATGTTCGACCACATGCCTGTGTCTGCTGCCGTCACTATGCTGACCAAATTGCAAAACGATGTGCGCCATGCCGAAGGTGAGGTTTTACACCGTCTGATGGCCAATATCGATATGAAAGACCTGCGTGTGAATAGCGTCAGTGCATTGGTCATTCCCGAATCACAAACTGTAGTGCGAGGCGAACGCTTTTCTGCCCGCATCGTGATGGCAGCAGTAGATACCACTCAGAATCCTCAGATTTTCATCGGCGGTCGTCCCGTTCAGTTGCCCGGCGGCCGTTATGAGGCACTCACCACCCGTGCTGGCGACTTCACCCTATCGGGTTTTATCCAGATGCCCAACGGTCGTGGCGATATGGTGCGCCGTGAGTTTAGTCAAAAATACACGGTGGTAGAACCCTCCGCCACCGTTTCCGCCTCGTTGATGAATGTGCTTTATGCCGGTTACAACAATCCGTTGAGCATCTCCGTGCCGGGTGTTCCCGTCACCAAGATACAGGCATCGATGACAGGCGGCACCTTGCAGCCCGTCGGTCCGGGTCGCTATATTGCCCGGCCCACTACTCCTGGCAGTGAAGTGGCTATCACCGTCACCTCCACCAACAGTGGTCGTGCGCAACAGATGGGGCGCTTCGCCTTCCGTGTGCGTCGTTTGCCCGACCCCACACCTTATATTAATATAGCTGCCGAAGGTGGTGGCAGAAGTCGTTACCATGGTGGTGCGCTGTCGAAAGCCCAACTCGTAGGCACCGACGGTATAGGCGCAGCCATCGACGATGGTATTCTCGATGTGCCCTTCCGTGTACAGAGTTTCGAAACCGTCTTCTTCGACAATATGGGTAATGCCGTTCCTGTGGCAAGCCAAGGCGCACATTTCTCTGCTCGCCAGAAGGATGTGATACGCCGTTTGCAGCGCAACCGTCGCTTCTATGTATCGCGTGTGACCGCCGTAGGTCCCGATGGAATCGCCCGAAAATTGAATACTTCGATGGAAATCATCGTGAAATAATACATCAATAAACTACCTCCACGACTATGAAGAGAATCCTCCTGATAACCGCTCTCGCCACGGTGTTGACGATTACCGCCACCACTTCAGTGGCACAACCCAAGGCGCGTCGCCAGCAAACCACAGCCACTCCGCAGCAACAAGGCATCAGTCAACGCGCCCGTCTGATGTATCCCACATCGCTCGATATGCCTGAAGATGTGGTGTGGCGTCGTGACCTTTATCGCGAAATCCACCTCGACACCGATGCCAACTCCGGTCTGTATTACCCCGTGGAACCCATCGACCGCCAGTTGAACCTCTTTACCTATATCTTCAAATTGGCACTCAACGGTTATATTCCCATTTACGAATACCGATTAGATGGGCAGGAATCGTTCAGCGACTCCTCGCGTGTGGCTATCAAAACCGTGCTCGACGACCAACAGATCTATTATGAAAAGAAAAACAATCGCTTGCATGTGGATAATAGCGACATTCCTTCTGCCGATGTCAAACTCTACTATCTGAAGGAAAGTGCCTACTACGACCAGACCAATGCACAGTTTCGTCGCAAGGTCATCGCCCTCTGTCCTGTCATTGTGCTCGACGACGAGTTTGGCGGAATGCCATCCAAGCGTCCTTTGTTCTGGGTGCGTTATGCCGATTTGGAACCCTTCCTCAACCGCCAGACGGTAACAGCATCGTCGGTGAACGATGCTGCCACCATGACGCTCGAAGACTATTTCACCCTCCATTGCTATCAGGGACCCATCTATAAGACCGGTCAGCGACAGGGAAAACGCATGCCGCAGTTTGGCGACACAGCCGATGCCGACCAGCAACAGCAGGCAGCTTTGCGTCAGGCGAAACAGATAGACGAGGAATTGGCAGCCTTCGAACGCCGCGTGTTTGGTCATACGCCACAGCGCGACTCTATAGAAGCAGCCAACAAGAAGGCATTGGAACAGGGTGAAACAGTAAAAAGCAAGAAGTCAAAAACCGTAAGAAGTCGCCGCGTGCGCACGGTGAAAAGCAAGGCAGCACCCCGCAGTTCCTCCTCGTCGGCAGGTTCGCGCCAACCCCGTGTGACGGTACGTCGCCAGCGTCATTGACCCACATGATGCAGCAAAAATGATGAAAAACCGACAAAAATGTTGTCTTTCTCAGATATAATGCGTATCTTTGTTGCGCAATTCACAAATTAAAGTAGATATGAAAAAGTTGTTTACCTTGATTGCTCTCGCCTGCATGGCATGGGCAATGCCTGCACAGGCACAGGTTGATTTCGGTGTGAAAGCAGGTCTCAACCTTACCAATTTTTCGATTAACGACAATAAAGTTCTTGCCGCAGAAAACAAGACTGGCTTCTTTGCCGGTGTTACTGCCAAGGTAACCCTGCCGGTTGTAGGTCTCGGCGTTGATGGATCTGTGCTCTACGACCAGCGTGAAGCTAAGTTGAAAGCAACGGGTACAACCCTGAAACAGCAGTCAATCCAGATTCCTGTCAACCTGCGTTATGGCGTTGGACTTGGTGATATTGCCAATATCTTCGCTTATGCCGGACCTCAGTTTGGTTTCAACATCGGTGGAAAGAACGATTCATTCGATGAAAGACTTGATAACGTCAACAACTGGCGCTTTAAGGACAGCAACCTCAGTGGTAATGTCGGAGTAGGTGTTACCCTGTTGAAACACCTGCAAGCCTCAGTCAACTATAACTTTGCCATCGGTAAAACCGGTGATTTTGATTCTGTTGGTGATGCCATCGACAATATCGACAAGAAGACTGTCAAAGCCAAAGCCAATGCTTGGCAGGTATCGCTGGCATACTTCTTCTAAGCAAACTGCAACAACCAAAATAGTTCGGGCGGTCTTTCGAGATCGCCTTTTTTGTTTCTCACCACATCCATGAACCACCCTACGAGACTATCCCTTGTGGTCAGCCGACATCGTGGAAGAACTGTCCGAAACAACCACTCGCTTGCTCTGCCTCCAACATTTTTCTCTTTTCTATCTATCATTTCCGGTCGGGGAGTATATGCGTTTGCGTTTTTTTCATTATCTTTGACCCAAGGTCTTAGGTAGGCTGCACCTCGGGAATGAAAAGAAAAACTCGTTTTCCTTTTGCATTTCGCTCGGTTTGCACTACCTTTGCAGAGATGATGACCTATGCTGATATCATTCTGCCCGTGCCTTTGCACGCCACATTCACCTACTCCGTGCCCGAAGGCATGTGTGTAGGCGAGGGAATGCGTGTGCTCGTTTCGTTCGGTCGCAATAAGAAATATGTGGGCATAGTCGATCGTTTACATCACGACAAGCCCGAACACTACGAGGTGAAACCGTTGCTTCAGGTGATGGATCCTATCCCCATCGTCAATCCGTCGCAGTTGAAGCTGTGGCACTGGATAGCCGATTACTATCTGTCGCCCATCGGCGATGTGTATAAGGTAGCCATGCCTGCCGGCTTGAAAGCCGAGGAAGGCTATAAACCCAAGACCGAAACCTATATTAGACTTACGCCAGCCTACCGCAACGAGGCTTCTATCCATGTGGCCATCAATATGCTGACGCGTGCACAGAAGCAGTTGGAGGCCTTCAATACCTATCTATTTCTCTCCCATTGGGATGAGGTAGCCCAGTCAACGCCTATTGCCGAGGTGACGCGCGAAGAACTTATGAACAGCAGTCATGCCACTTCAGCCATCATCAGCCAGTTGGAAAAACGAGGCATGCTTGAGACCTACGAGGTGGAAGTGGGGCGCTTAAACCATGGCGGTGACTATCATCCCGAACTCATCCCGCCGCTATCCGAAGCGCAGACCACTGCCTACAACAGTCTTTTGATGCAGATGATGGGCCATCCCGTCACGTTGCTACATGGTGTGACAGGTAGTGGCAAGACCGAAATCTATATTCACCTCATCCGCCGAGCCCTCGAACACAAGCAACAGGTGTTATACCTCTTGCCTGAAATAGCATTGACGGTGCAGATGATGCAACGCCTGCAACGCGTGTTTGGTGACCGCCTGGGCATCTACCACTCCAAATATTCGGATGCTGAACGCGTGGAAATCTGGCAGAAGCAACTCTCATCACATCCCTACGACATCATTCTCGGTGCCCGCTCGGCAGTGCTCTTACCTTTTCAGAAACTGGGTTTGGTCATTGTCGATGAGGAACATGAAAACTCTTACAAGCAGCAAGACCCTGCTCCCCGATACCATGCGCGATCGGCAGCCATCGTCTTGGCACACATGACCGGTGCCAAAACCGTGTTGGGCACCGCCACTCCATCCATGGAAACCTACTACAATACGCAGACCGGCAAGTATGGGCTTGTTTCGCTGACTCAACGTTTTCAGGGCATGCAACTGCCGCGTATCGAAGTGGTCGATGTAGCACGGCTGCAACATCGCAAGGAGATGAAAGGGCCGTTCTCGCCACTTTTGCTCACCAGCATGCGTGAAGCGCTGCAACAAGGAGAGCAGGTCATACTCTTTCAAAATCGCCGTGGCTTCGCGCCGATGGTGGAGTGTCATCAGTGCGGATGGGTGCCGAGGTGTCAGCATTGTGATGTTTCGCTCACGTTGCACCGCCAAACCAACCAGCTGACCTGTCACTATTGTGGCTATACGTATCAGATACCTGATAGATGTCCGTGTTGCGAGTCGAAAGATCTGCGTTCGCGTGGTTTCGGAACCGAGAAGATAGAAGAGCAGATACGCGACCTTTTCCCCGAAGCACGCATTGCACGCATGGATCTTGATACCACCCGAACGCGCAATGCCTACGAGCGTATCATCAGCGATTTCGGTGCCGGGCGCACCAACATCCTTATCGGTACGCAGATGGTGACCAAGGGACTCGACTTCGACAAGGTGAGCGTGGTGGGCATATTAAATGCCGATTCCATGCTCAACTATCCCGATTTCCGTGCTTACGAACAAGCCTTTATGATGATGTCGCAAGTGGCAGGACGTGCAGGCAGAAAAGGTCATCAGGGGCTGGTCATACTACAAACGAAGAATACCGAAGTGCCTGTCATCGGACAAGTGGTGGCACACAACTACACAGCGCTCTACCATGACCTTGTGGAAGAGCGCCAGCTCTTCCGCTATCCGCCGTTCACTCATCTGGTCTATGTATTTCTGAAGCATCGCTACGATGCCACGGTAGAGACTGCCGCTATAGAGATGGGGTCGCGGTTGCGTCAGTTGTTTGGCGCCAGAGTGCTTGGTCCCGATAAACCCGCAGTGGCAAAAGTGAAGTCGCAGAATATCCGCAAACTCGTTTTGAAACTCGAACTGGGTATTGATCTGCCTCGTGTGCGCCAATGTTTGTTGCAGGTGCAACAGCAAATGATGGGCGACAAGCGCTATTCATCGCTTGTCATCTACTACGATGTCGATCCGCAATAGGATGTAAAGATCGTTGTTGCACTTTCCAAACCATGATTTCAACCGTCAGAAACCTATGGCAATGCCGTCCTCAAATTTGGTTTATGCCACGCAAAAACCATTCATTTTGCAATGCTTTCGATGTTACAGTAATTCCCTGATAATAAGCTGTTTGAAGCCTGTGTAACTAACATAGCTCTGCAAATTCATTGAGTTTGCAGACCAAATTCATTGAGTTTGCTCAGCAATTTCATTGAATTTGCTGACCAATTTCAATTGAATTGCTGAGGAAAACAAATTGAATTGCTGAGGAAAACAAATTGAATTGCTGAGGAAAACAAATTGATTTGCTGAGGGAAGTATGTTGGGTAGGGATGTGATGTAACGAAAAAAACAAAGCCGTGGAGAAGATTCTCCGCGGCTTTGTTGCGTAAGTATGACAGTCGCGAACGACTTGCTTGTTATGAATGGTATTAGAAATCGATGTCGAGACCTAGCGCAAACACATTGTTGTTGCGGGTGAAATCGCTGCTGTAGCTGAGGCTCTTGTCAGCGGTGAGCTGCACTTTCTCCTCCACCTTCTTATGCTGATAGAAGGTGTGGAAGTAAGCCACGTTGAGATGCATCTTGTCGGTGAGGTGGACCACAGCACCGCCACCTACTGAGTTGGAACTAACTACGAATGAACGGTCCTCCATATACTCGTCGGAAATGCCGTAGTTGGTGTTCTGCCATCCAGCACTTACGGTGAGTTTCTTGCATACATCATATTCTGCACCGGCATTCCATTCGAGTGTTCCGCGCTTCAACAGTTTCTGACGGTCGTTGTATGAAGTGGCGTGTTTATCGTCAAACCAGTGGAAACCTACGTTGATGCGGAGTGCATCGATGGGTTTGTAGCCAGCACCGATAGTCAGATAGGCAGGAATATCACCGGCAATTTTCTTGCCATCCTCATATTCTCCGATGGCTGCATCCAGTTTCTGGTCGAACTGTGATTTAAGCTGACCCATGGCAGCGGTAACGTGTTCGTTGCCAAGGATAGCGTCAGCAGCAGCTTCGGGAACACCAGCCTGGATATAAGCAGTTCTCAGATTGTCTGCCAAGTTACCGATACTTGGGGCATAGTTGACAGCCTTGTTCTTCAAGCGCATACGAGTCTTGAACTCATACTTTGCAGCGAAGTTCCACTTGCCGGTTTTGTAATCCACAGCAAGGATAGGGGTGAAGCCCAGTCCGCTCTGGTCACAGCTCAGTTCGATATTGGCTGCGTTGGGCTTTGAAGGGTCGAGCACCTGGTAGAGTGGCATTGCGCCAACCTTGATGTCGCGCACATAGCCATAATAGTTACAGGTGGCATATACGCCGCGCACACCGGCAAAGGCGCTGAAGTTGTCGCTTACACGGTATGCAGCACCTACAGAGAGACCGAAGTAATACTGGCGACCGTGCATATAGCTGTCGTAGCTGTATTTGCCATCGGTTCCGAAAGCAGCGTCAGAACTGAAAAAACGGCTTGGAATGGGCAGACCCATGGCTTGTCCTACAGCAGCACCCACCTGGTCGATACCGCCTGCCAACTGGCAAGCACCCATGGCTGTCTCGGCTACAATCTTCTCAAACGAACCCAGTCCGTTGTCGAAAGTACATTTACCGCCGCCACCAGTCAGTGCAAAGTTGGCTTGCAACGACCAACGGTTCTTGTTGTAAGCATACTGAAATGATGGGATGACTGGAGCTAAAGCCTTACCTTTGAAAGTGCGTGGGGTAATGGCATTGTTCACATTATTAGTGAAAAGCATATAATCGTTCTCAATGTGACGGGTCTGATAAGCCAACTGCCAGTTGATGGCGAGGTGGTGTCCGTCGGCCATGAATGCCACGCCGGCAGGATTGTAATATACTCCGTCGATACCGATGGATGCCTCACGGCTCATCATTCGGTTATAGGCAGCGTGCTGGTTGGTATTGGTCAGCAGACCTCCAGCATACGCACAAATAGTTGTCATCATGAAAACAACATAGGTAATAAAACTCTTTTTCATTCCTTTGAATTAAACAAAATTATCTTAAAATTGGCTGCAAAGGTAGTTGTATTGTTCTGATTTTCCGTAAATGTCACAAGGATATTAAGGTTTGTTAACTAAAATTTGTACTAAACATGCACAAAAAGGCGCGTTTGTGCAGTATTTTCTTGCACAAACACGCCCTTTGGTGTGCAATATTTCGGGTGCGTTTATTCCTTTTTCGCCTCTTTCTTTTCCGTAGGATAGTTGATACGGGTATGATATACCGTCTTTAGCTTTTCGATGAGTATGGTTTTAGCATACTGTATATCTCTGAAGGTGATAGGACATTCGCGGAAGTATCCTTCGCTCATTTGCGAGTCGATAATGCGGTTCACCAAGTCGCGAATGTTTTGTTCGGTATAGTCGGAGAGCGACCGTGAAGCCGCCTCTACCGAGTCAGCCATCATCAATATGGCTTGTTCGCGAGTGAAGGGATTGGGACCGGGATAGGTGAAGAGCAGGTCGTCAACATCCTCGTTGGGGTGTTCGTTCTTGTATCTGATGTAGAAGAACTTGGCTTTTCCCTGTCCGTGGTGGGTCGATATGAAGTCGCGAATGGGTTTAGGCAGGTTGTAGCGGTCTGCCATTTTCTGTCCTTCGGTTACGTGGCTGATGATAATCTGTGCGCTCTTGATGTCGTCGATCATGTCGTGGGGATCCACACCCGTCTGGTTTTCGGTAAAATAGATAGGGTTCGACAACTTACCTATGTCATGATATAGCGCGCCCGTGCGCACGAGTGTGGCGTTGGCGCCTATCTTGTTGGCAATCTCTCCAGCAAGGTTTGCCACTTGGATAGAGTGGTTGAAGGTGCCGGGAGCTATCTCACTCATGCGGCGCAAGAGGTCGTTGTTGCTATTGGAGAGTTCGATCAGGGTGATGTCGCTGGTGAATCCGAAGAGTTTCTCTACCAGATAGAGTAGCGGATAAGCGAAGAGCAGGGTCACACCGTTTACCATCAGATAGTTGTACGAACTATAGTCTATCTGTGTCAGCGAACTGTTGCGCATCCAGTCGAATGCCAGATTGGTAATCATGGCGGCAGCGGTGGCAATGATGGCTGTCTTGAAAAGCTGGGAACGCTGTGTCATTTCGCGAAGCGAACAGATGGCAGTAAGACCGGCAACCGACTCTACCACGATAAATTCGAAGGGGTGGGCGAGCATGATGGCACAGATGAGTACCATGGTTATGTGTGCCATAAATGCCGTTCGCGAGTCGAGGAACACACGGATAAAGATGGGCACCATGGCATACGGCAACAGATAGACGTGGATGAACGTGTTGCGTACAAAGATTGCTGTGAGCAGACAGAACACCACCGTCAATACGTAGAGCATGGCTATGCTACGCGGTTTCTCCAGATAGTCGCGCCGGAAAAGAAAGATATAGACCGTAAAGGTGATCATGAAGATAGCCACATACATGATCTGTCCGAGCAGTACCAACTGGTTTTGCGTGCTGTCTTGCTGCAACCGCTCGTTTTCTTTCATATACGATTCAATGATGCGGTAGGTCTTGTCGGTCACGATTTCGCCTCGGCCAATCACCTTCTGTCCCTTCTGCACCACACCGCTTGCCAGTGCAATGCTGGAGAGAATGTCGCTCTTGCTTGCTTCGCTGCGCTCGCGGTCAAAGTAAAGATTGTTGGTGATATAGTCGTTGAGGTCGCATTTCTGTAGGATGGGGCGCTGCAGGGCAAGGGGTTCTTCGCGGAAAAGCTGCTCATAGGCGGTCTTGGTGGAATAGACGCTTGCCACAGGAATACTTCCTGCCACCTTGCCGCTTACCACGCGAATCATGGCGGCAGTATCTGCGCGCAGTTCTGAATAATCGGCTGAAGGCATGATGCCCTGCTGGTATAGCTCGTGAAGGCACTTCACTATCATGTTGACATACTCAGGACCAAGGCCTGGAATACCGTCGGCAAAATCGGTGCGGAACTTGCGTATCATGCGACTCTCCGTCTCCTTGTCGTATTTGTAGTAGGGCTCATAGTCCTTCATCAAGCTGTCTTTCTCGGCATTGATGGCGGCTTCCGACTTATAAACGGGGAAATCGAAGGGGGCGGTGAAGTCGGCATATTTCCATGGTTTGCCCTGTTCGGCAAAGAAATAGTTGCGGCTGTCGCGGGGAATGGCCCACACGATCAACAGCACGGAAACGGTGATGAGTGCTGCGCAAATCATTAAGCTGCGCCAATAGTTATTTTCTTTCACGGGCAGAATAATTTTCGTTATTGATAATGAAGCTGTCTTCCGACTTTTTGGCAAAGTTACGATAAAAAACGGAAAGTATGTGGTTTTCAAGCAAAAAAACATGAATATATGAAAAAAAATGTGTACTTTTGCAAAGTATTAATCCGTTTCTAAGATTATTTGTAAGATGACAGAAAGAAAAGTAAGGGTGCGTTTTGCTCCGAGTCCTACTGGCGCGCTTCATATCGGAGGTGTGCGAACTGCATTGTATAATTATCTTTTTGCCCGTCAGCATGGCGGACAATTGGTGTTTCGTATAGAGGATACCGATTCCAACCGCTTCGTGCCTGGTGCCGAAGAGTATATCATAGAATCGTTTAAGTGGCTGGGTATCCAGTTTGACGAGGGTGTTTCCTTCGGTGGCGATAAGGGACCTTACCGTCAGAGCGAGCGTCGCGATATCTACAAGAAATATGTGAAGCAACTGCTCGATGGAGGCAGTGCCTATATTGCCTTCGATACTCCACAGGAGTTGGAAGCCAAGCGCGCAGAGATACAAAACTTCCAGTACGATTGCCACACCCGTCAGCAGATGCGCAACTCGCTGACCATGCCTGCCGAAGAAGTGCAGGCACTGATTGCTGAAGGCAAGCAGTATGTTGTGCGTTTCAAGGTGGAACCCGGTCAGGAGATATTGGTCAACGATATGATTCGTGGCGAAGTACACGTCAAGAGCGATATCGTAGATGATAAAGTGCTCTATAAGAGTGCCGACGAACTGCCCACTTATCACCTCGCCAACATAGTGGATGACCATCTGATGGAAATCTCTCACGTGATTCGTGGTGAGGAATGGTTGCCCAGTGCACCGCTCCACGTCATGCTCTATCGCGCCTTTGGATGGGAAGATACTATGCCACGTTTTGCCCATCTGCCGTTGTTGCTCAAACCAGACGGTAAGGGTAAGCTCTCTAAGCGCGATGGCGACCGCCTCGGTTTCCCTGTGTTCCCCCTCGAATGGCATGATCCTAAGACTGGCGAAGTATCATCGGGATACCGCGAGAGTGGCTATTTTCCAGAGGCTGTTATCAATTTCTTGGCACTGTTGGGATGGAATCCCGGTACCGAACAGGAGATGTTCACACTCGACGAACTCGTCAAGCTGTTTGATATCACTAAGTGTTCGAAGGCTGGCGCACGCTTTGCTTACGAGAAAGGAATATGGTTCAACCACGAATATATCCTTAAGAAGAGCAACGAGGAAATTGCCTCACTCTTCGAACCCATCTGTCGTGAACATGGGGTCAGCGATTCATCGGAGCGCATTCTGCAGGTGGTGACGATGATGAAAGACCGCGTCTCGTTTGTTAAGGAACTGTGGCCCCTCTGCTCGTTCTTCTTCGAAGCACCCACAGCCTACGATGAGAAAACAGCTAAGAAACGTTGGAAAGCCGATTCGGCACAGCAGCTTACCGAACTGATTGATGTGCTGGAGGGTATCGACGACTTCTCATTGGAGAATCAGGAAAAGATTGTACACGAGTGGATAGAGCAAAAAGAATATAAACTCGGCAATATCATGAATGCCTGGCGACTCACTCTCGTCGGCGAAGGCAAGGGTCCTGGTATGTTCGACATATCGGCATTCCTCGGCAAGGAAGAGACCATTGCCCGTATGAAAAAGGCAATTGAAGTGTTGGGCTAATCACTTGGCGCGCTATTTATGTATAATATCGTCATTTATATCTATCTCATTGGTGTGGTCATTGCCTCGCTTTTCAGTAAAAAGGTGAGGAATATGTGGCGTGGAGAACGTCGGGCCATTGGCATCATCAAGGAGAAAATGGATCCTAACGCGCAGTATGTATGGTTTCATGCTGCGTCGCTGGGTGAGTTTGAACAGGGGCGTCCGCTCATGGAACAGCTGAAGCGTGAACATCCGGAATATAAGATTCTGCTGACGTTCTTCTCGCCTTCGGGCTATGAGGTGCGCAAAAACTATGAAGGCGCAGATATCATTACCTATCTGCCCCTTGACACGATCATGAATGCACGCCGTTTCCTGCGTACCATACGTCCGGTCATGGCATTCTTCATCAAGTATGAGTTTTGGTACAACTACCTGCACATCCTCAAATACAGAAAGGTGCCGGTATATAGTGTGTCGAGCATCTTCAGACCGGAACAGGTGTTCTTCAAGTGGTATGGACGTAGCTACGGACGCGTACTGCACTGCTTTACCCACTTCTTCGTGCAGAACGAGATCAGCCGACAACTGTTGGCAAAGATTGGCATCAACGAGGTGACCGTGGTTGGCGATACCCGCTTTGACCGCGTGCTGCAAATCAAAGAGGCTGCCAAGCAGTTGCCTGTGGTGGAAGCATTTACTGACGGACACCGCACATTTGTGGCTGGTTCGAGCTGGCAACCCGATGAAGATATCTTCATCCCATGGTTTAATGCACATAAAGACTGGAAACTCATCATCGCTCCACACGTCATCGGGGAGGATCATCTGCAACAGATTCTATCGAAAATAGAAGGTAAGGCGGTGCGCTACACACAGGCTTCGGCTGAAGAGGTGCGCGATGCACAGGTGCTTATCATCGACTGTTTCGGTTTGCTCAGCAGCATCTATCACTACGGTGAAGTGGCGTATGTGGGTGGAGGATTCGGTGTGGGCATCCATAACCTGCCTGAGGCTGCGGTATGGGGAGTGCCCGTGATCTTCGGACCCAACAACCAGCGATTCCAGGAAGCACAGCAGCTCAAGGCGTGCGGCGGTGGACTGGAAATCAACGGTGCTGCCGATTTCCAGCGTATCATGGATCGCTTTGATGCCAACCCACAGCAGGTGGAGGCTGACGGAAAGAAGGCTGGTGACTATGTGAAAGGTAAGGCTGGCGCCACAGACAAGGTGCTGCACAGTGTAGGACTCTAATCATTGACTATCTTATGGCTTTAATCAAGACGATAAAAGGACTCGCACCCAAATGGGGACGCGACTGCTATTTTAGTGAAAATGCCACCATCGTGGGCGAAGTGACCATGGGCGACGAGTGTTCTATATGGTTTAATGCGGTGGTAAGGGGCGATGTGGCTCCTATTACCATCGGCGACCGCACCAATGTGCAAGATGGTTCCTGTATTCATGTGACCCACGATACGGGTCCGACAGTGATTGGCAGCGATGTAACCATCGGTCATAACGTCACCGTTCATGCCTGCACCATCCACGACGGAGCACTCATTGGCATGGGATCAACACTGCTCGACGGATGTGAAGTGGGCGAGGGAGCTATCGTGGCTGCCGGTGCATTGGTGCTCCAAAACACGAAGATAGGACCTCACGAGATATGGGGTGGAGTGCCTGCCAAATATCTTAAACCTACGCGTCCGGGACAGACTGATAATGCCAAGCACTATGTGGAATACTCCAAATGGTATAAGGAGGAAAATCCAGATTGCCATTTCGGCAAACAAACAGAATGATCATGAACATCGGAAAGACGCTGCTGACGGTATTTGCCATGATGGTTGTCATGGCGAAAGTACAAGCCCAGCCCGCTCCCTACGAATGGACTTCGCCAAGCAGCAATGCCTCGCAGTCGATGCCGTGTGGCGGAGGTGATGTGGGCATGAACGTCTGGGTGGAACAGGGTGATGTGCTCTTCTACCTCTCGCGCAGCGGCTGTTTCGATGAAAACAATAGTTTGCTGAAGCTCGGACGCTTCCGCATTCATCTCTCGCGACCATTCAATACTACTGCCTTCCGCCAGCGGTTGGTGTTGCAGGAAGGCTATTGTGAAGTGACCGACGGTAGTCAGACCGTATTGATATGGGCGGATGTGGAGAAACCCGTGGTACATGTGGAGATGACCGACAAGCAGGGCAACTGTCAGGCAGAGGTATCGTATGAGTCGTGGAGAACCCATGACAGGCTGCTTGGCAAGCGTGGTCGTTTCCAAACTTCCTATAAATTTGCTGCTCCTAAAACGCTTGTCACAAGGCGCGACAGTATTCTGAAGGCTGCGGACAAGCTGATATTCTTCCATCATAACAGTGATGTGACCATCTTCGATGCTACGGTGAAGCAGCAGAAAATGGAGACGGTGAAACAACAGATGTATAATCCTTTGGCGAAACTGACCTTCGGTGGACAACTGACAGGCGACGGCTTTGTGTTTGACAGTCATTCTACAGGGCAATATGCCAGTACCGACTATGAGCGATGGACCTATCGCTCGACCAGAAAAGCATCGCGCCAAGCGGTTATGATTGCTATGGCTACGTGTCAGGGAACCATGGCGCAATGGATGCAACAACTGGCACAAACCACGAAAACCGTCAATCAGAAACGTGACAAGAAAGTCGCTCGGCAGTGGTGGCGGCAGTTCTGGCAACGCAGTTTCGTAGAGGGCAACGTTCCCGCCGTGCGCAACTATACCTTGTTCCGCTATATGTTAGGGTGCAACAGTCGTGGCGAATGGCCTACAAAATTCAACGGCGGACTCTTTACTTTCGATCCGGAATATGTGGAAAAGGCTCCCGAATATCGCATCACACCCGACTACCGCAACTGGGGCGGTGGTGTGCATACGGCACAAAACCAACGGTTGGTGTATTGGCCGATGCTGAAAAACGGCGATTATGATGTGCTTAAACCACAACTCGACTTCTATCTTCGCATCTATCGCAATGCAGAATTGCGGTCGAAGGTGTATTGGAACCATGGCGGTGCGTGTCTCACAGAACAGGTGGAAAACTATGGTTTGCCTTGTTTGCCAGAGTATGGCACGAAGCGTCCCGATGACTTTGACCCTGGCATGGAGCGCAATGCGTGGTTGGAATACGAATGGGACACCTGCTTGGAGTTTTGCATGATGGCGCTGGAGGCGCATCGCTATTCGGGTATGGATATCTCCGACTATGTGCCGATGATACGATCATGTCTCCGCTTCTTCGATGAACACTATCAGTATCTGGCACGCAAACGCAGTGCAAAGACGCTCGATGGAAATGGAAAACTGGTGCTCTATCCCGGAAGTGGATGTGAGACTATCAAGGGTGCCTATAATTCTACTTCTACTATTGCGGCTTTGCGCACCGTGACCACAGCACTCATTGACTATCTGGGTGGCGACTCGCTGCTCGCTGACTTCTATCAGCGATTGCCGGAGATTACGGTTCGCGATGGAAAAATTGCTCCTGCCGTACATTATGAAAGGGTGCAGAATGTGGAAACACCACAACTCTATCCGGTATTTCCATGGCGCATCTATGGCGTAGGACGCCCTGATATCGACGTGGCGAAACGCACCTATCAGGAAGATTCATTGGCGCTGAAGTTCCGAACGCACATCGGTTGGAAACAGGATGTGATATGGGCAGCATGTCTCGGCATGAGAGATGAGGCAAAAGGACTATTGGAAAAGAAACTTGCCGACGGTCCGCATCGCTTTCCGGCATTTTGGGGACCTGGCTATGATTGGACTCCTGACCACAACTGGGGCGGTTCGGGCATGATTGGCATGCAGGAAATGCTGTTGCAGGAAGTTGGTGATAAACTCTATATCTTCCCGGCATGGCCTGAAGAGTGGGATGTTCACTTCCGACTACATGCTGCTCATGGCACCATTGTTGAGGCTGAAATGAAAGGTGGAAAGGTGGTTTCGGTCAAAGTGACACCTGTCGAAAGACAGAAAGATGTGGTGAATGTATTGCAGTAGCCGTTGCAAGGATTCATGCAGACACCAGTTTGTTGTCGTGTGGTCGAATGGTGGTCGATCGGTGGTCGAATGGTGGTCGTAAATCTGTACTGTATTTTTTGTGATTGATTGTAGGTCAATAAGATAGAAAAACAGGGTGGTCGATGGTCGAATATTTCGTGTGTCGCGTGCGCGTGCGCGATACATATATATAATGTGAACAAATACTTTTCTTGATTTAACCACTATGCTTCATGGTTTATGGAGCTTAGAAACTATGGTGTGTTCCGTTGATAAGCAACATTTCCTATATAACAAAGAAAAGGTCCTGACGGCATGGTCAGGACCTTTGAACAATAGTTCGTGTAAGTTATGAATTAGAGGTTGGGGTTCATTTCCTTCCATTCAGCAACGGGAGGAACGATGCCCAATTCTACGATCTCGTCGCGCATCTTGCAAAGGTGCTCGTAAGACTTGGCGAGTGAAGCCATCTCCTCTTCTGTACCAGCAGGCTCAACAAAGTGAACACCAGTCTTGTCGATGGTAGAAGGCATAGCCATCATCACGTTCTTGAAACCACACTTGTCGCAGTTTACATAGCAACCAGCAGGCAGAGTGAACTTCTCACCACCCATAGCAGCCTCAATCATCTTCACTGCATTGTAGGCAGGGCTCTGGAATGAGCTACGACCACGGAGCTTGATGATGTTTGAACCACCCTGTACGGTGTGGTGCTTGATCTCTTCCCAACGCTCAGCTGAGAGACCCATCTCTGAGAGAGGTTTGCCGTCAACCTTAACCTGAGAAGCGAATACTGCCATCTGCTCACCGTGACCACCATAGGTGTGAGCACCGGTAACCTTATCCTGCTGAACACCGAACTCCAGTGCGAGAGCCTGCTGCAGACGGGTTGAGTCAAGAGCAGCAAGTGAAGTCAGCTGGTTGGGTTTCAGACCTGAGTGGATAAGAGCAGTAAGAGCTGTTACGTCAGCGGGGTTGAAGATAACAACAACGTGCTCCACTTCGGGGCAGTACTTCTTGATGTTGTCACCAAACTCAGCAGCGATCTGGCAGTTACCTTTCAGCAGATCCTCGCGAGTCATACCGTCTTTACGGGGAGCACCACCAGAAGAGATGATGTATTTAGCACCTGTGAAAGCCTCTTCGGGATTAACAGTGTAAGTAACGTTAGCACCTGCGAAAGCGCACTGCTGAATTTCGTCGAATACACCATGAACACCTGGCTCATAGATATCGTACAGACAGATGTTAGGAGTCAGACCGAGCATCAAAGCGCTCTGTACCATGTTTGAACCAATCATACCGCCGGCACCGACGATCAAAAGCTTGTCATTTGATAAATATTCCATAGTTGTTTTTTATTAATGATGTTTGTTCTTCTTTCGATGCAAAGTTAGCAAAAAAACTTATTATATGAAACACTTTAATTGCAATTTAATGTTATAAAAATTAAAATATCATACGTTTGTAAACTCCATGTGGCATAATGAGCCTGTTATTTTGTATCTTTGCCTATGAATAACTGAAATACTAATGATGAACCCTAAAACGCTCATATATATAATAGGTGTATTAATATTATATTCTTGCCACGGAAAGCAGATGCGTAGCGAACTGCAACGGATAGATTCGCTTAATCAAACTGGTGCAAAACTGGATACTGTGACATCGTTACAGAATATGGTTATGTGGTTTGATAAATGGGGGACTTCTAATGAAAAAATGGCAGCACATTATTTAATGGGTCGTTCGGCTTATGATAAAGGCGATATGCCTAAAGCGCTTGTCTGTTTCCGACAAGCGATGGAGTATGCTGACACCATGTCTGCTGAATGTGATTTTAAAAGGTTGAGTCGGGTCTATGGACAGATAGCGGAGGTGTATCATCAACAACGTGTACCTCAGATGGAACTTGATGCAGAGAAAAAGGCAGTTGATTATGCTTGGCGCGCTAAAGATTCATTGTCTGCATGGATGTTTTATTCTTATCTTGCTCCAGTGTTTAATATGCTGAACCAACCTGACTCTGCATTGTACTATAGTAGAAGAGCATCTGCCATGTTGCGAGCTATGGGGCATGAATCAATTGCTGCGGCAATGGAAATTGATGTGGCTGCTTTTGAATTGCAACGGCGGAATTATCCAGAGGTCATACGCATACTGAATGAATATGAAAAGCATTCTGGTTTCTTTGATCAGAAAGGGAATGTCGAAAGAGGAAAAGAACTCTATTATGTATATCGAGGAAAGTATTACCAATATACAGGCCATTCGGATAGTGCGGTCTTGTATTATCGTAAAGCATTACGTCCATGGGCATCATTCAGTGCCAAAGTAAATGCGTATAAAGGGCTAATGGACTATTTTCAACAACAAAAGCAAGAGGATTCTATTGTAAAATATGCAAAGTTGTATTGTCAAACTAATGATACTGCTAATCTCATTCATTCTGGCGATGAGATTGTAAGGGCTACTGCTATTTATAACTATGAAGATAGTCAGCATAAGGCAATGAAAGCAACGAAAAAGACTAAGCACTATCGATTTGTTACGGGTATAGTAGTTGTTGCGTTTGTGTGTTTGACAGGGCTTCTGTGTGTGTTCGTCCGACGCCGTAGAAGAATTGTGCAACAACATAGAAATACTATTCGTGAGAGATATATGCAGTTGACTACTGAATATAATAAAGTAGTGGAGGAACTGAATCAATCGCGATTGGGATTGGAGGAATTCCAAAAGAATAAAAAACAGGAGTTAGAAAAACTTCGTCAGGAATTGGTGCGCTATGTAGATTCAGAGATGAAACAGACAGAATGGAATGATGAAATGGCGTTGTTGCATAGTCCGATAGTATGTCAGTTTCATAAAAATGCATCGCGTGCATTTGTGCCTTCGCAGATGGAATGGATAGAACTCGAAAAGGTGATTAAACAGGATCTTCCGCAATTCACAGAGGTTTTATACGACAAAAGACATATGATGTCTGAAAAGGAACAGATGACTTGTGTGTTGACTCGTCTTCATTTTACTCCTGCAGAAATGTCTGTTCTGATGGGTGTCACTAAACAACGAGTGGCTAATCTTCGCAGTGATGCGAATCGAAAGTTGTTTGGAGAAAAAAGTGCAAAGACACTAAAAAAGAACATTATGCGACTTGGATAAGTAAAAGATGTAATAAATGTATTTTATCTGATAACGCTTTGATAATTAAACAGTAAAGCCTCTGTTACTGGTTGACGCATGTAAAAGATGTACTTCTTTTTCTTGCTTAAAAAATAAAAACAAACTACCTTTACCGACGAAAACTAAAACTGTAATGTCAATCTGTGGGCGTCAGGTACGCACAGATTCCAATCATAGATGAAGCAAAATGTAGCTGATTTTGTTGCATAATGGAGGCGAGGGTATCCCAATCTCGGATAGAAACCGGTTAATTGTCGACTGTAAACTAGACGGGAAGTTTGAAAACTTAAACAGATAAAAACAAAAAATGAAAAAGAAACTAATTTCGTTGCTGTTGCTACTTGGTATAGGTATAGCCTTCCCTGTTGTGGCATCAGCACAAACAGAGGTTGTCGTAACTAAACAACGTGTTACAGGCTGTACAATTATAGAGATATATGAAGACGGAAAGGTTGTTAGTGTTTATTATAGATATGATAACTTAGAATAATAACAATTGCTTTTGTGTGGACGGAATTAATCCGTCCACATTAATCGATTTTAAACAATGAAGTTGAAATTATTGGTTTTGATAATCCTTTTGCTTGATAGCATTGGTGCATCGTGTGGCAAATTATTAGATGTTACACGGCTGATGGTATATTATGACGTAAGGTTGAAAATATTGGTAGAAGATAAAGAAAAAGTTGAAACTGATGCTGTTTTGGAAATTGGCAATCAATATTCTTCTTTTTTTAGTAAGCAATATAGACGTAGAGTAGATGCTCAGGATTCAATCAATGCAATGGGACTGTCGGGTATGGAAATGACAAAGGCCTTGTTAAGATATGGTGAAAGTCATGCTGGACTTATCAAGAAGATGCCGTTTGCTGTATATAAACACTATCCACAAGAAGCGAAACTGACTTACACTAATGAGATTTTTGAGTATAATTATTACTATGAACAGGAGCTACCTGCCATTGACTGGCAGATGCAGAATGCAGATTCTGTAGTGTGTGGCTATTCTTGCAGCAAAGCTGTGGGGGAGTGGCGAGGCCGTAGATGGACAGTATGGTACTCAATGGATATTCCAATAGATGATGGACCTTGGAAACTCCAAGGCTTGCCAGGCTTGATACTCCATGCCGAAGATGCTCAGGGCGACTTCTTTTTTACTTGTGTGGGCATTGAAGAAAAGCGCTCTCCAATAATCTTGTGGGGTGACCATATGCGTAAGTGTACTCCCGAATGGTTTCAACGTGAGATTACGGAGTTTTGGAAGGATCAAAGTGGTTATGTGAGTTTCCGTAACGGAATGCCTAAGCCAGACTATAGTAATACAGATTTTCGTCCTCAATCATTTACACCCTGCTTGATGGAAAATTATAAATAAAAAAATGATAAGACTTGTTTGTTTGATAGTTATATTATTATCGTCACTTCCAACGTGGGCACAAGATGATAAAGAGGAAAAAATACCGTTGTATTATGATGATGAAACTGAATTGAAGGGGGGACGTCCCCGTACAGTTTTCCTCATTCCTAAACTATATAAGAAAGGAAATTTGATATATCTAAGAACTAATGAGGACAGATGTTCTGTGAAGTTAACGATAATTTCAGTTGATAATAATATGTCCTTATTAAAAGAGGTATATGCTTTTGGTTATGTAGAATGTGAACTCCCTGAGGACATCAGAGGTTCTTTTGTTATACAGGTAGTAATAGAAGGGTCTTTATTATACGGACATGTGCAATTATAGAAATATATCTTTTCTTGATGGAAAACTATGAGTAAGAGTTGGATAAGGTGTGTTTGGTTGGCAATCGTGTTACTGTTATTACCTCTTATGGCATGGTCGCAGAGGTATGAGGGACGAGTGACCGATGATCAGGGACAACCTATCAAATCAGTATCCGTATTGCTCTTGGGCGAGAGCAATAGACCGGTGTGCTTTACCAAAACACAGGCAGACGGATTGTTTCGGGTTTCTGTGCCACAAGGAAAGCCTGCAAAAAACATCATGTTCTCTTGTTTGAACTATGCCAAAGATACCCTGTCGCTCTCAATGTTCCGACAAGGGCAGACCGTCATACTGAAAGAACAAACAACGGAAATAAAAAACGTGGTGGTGAAATCGTCGAGGATACGCCAAACAGGAGATACACTCGATTATATGGTGAATAGTTTTCGACAGAAACAAGACCGAACCATTGCTGACGTACTTCGTAAGATGCCAGGTATTGATGTAGATAAAAACGGAGCAATATCTTATCAAGGAACGAGAATAAACAAATTCTATATCGAGGGAATGGATTTGCTGGGTGCTAAATACGTACAAGCATCAGAGAACCTGCCTGCTGATTATGTGAAGAAAGTACAGGTGATGGAACATCATCAACCTGTAAAGATGTTGCGTGATGTGGTCTTTTCTGAACAAGCAGCATTAAACCTTGTACTGACAGATAGTGCAAAGAATGTATGGCAGGGCATGGCTGATGTGGCAGCAGGAACGACTGCAAACTCCGGAAACGAATGGCTTGGTGATGTGAAACTGACGGAGATGCTCTTTGCTCGTATGAAGCAGAGTGTCTCGATGTATAAGTATAACAATACTGGAAAAGATATTGGAAAAGAAATCAATGCCATTGCAATACTTGATGATGGAGCACCGACAGAACGTGAAGTGGTACAAGGAGTGGAAGTCAATACCCCGCCACTTGACGACCATCGCACATTATTCAACGAAACTCATGTATTTGCAACCAACTGGCTTCTTAAGCCATCGGCGGATGCGGACTTCCGTATCCAAATAGATGGTAAAACGGATCATACGAAATGGGGACAACATACCGAAACATTCTATGTAGATGTAGATGATGGTAAAATGGTGGTTGAAGAGATGGCTGCTTATCGCAACAGGAGTCAACTGTCTGCTGACGCCACCTATCAATTGAACGGTGACCATATTTATCTGACCAATACCATGAAGGGCTTTCTCCATGTGGAAAACAGCAGAGGTAATACCCAGTGGAATAATCAACCGGTTACGGTTCGCACCAAACCACGCCGCTATTATCTTAACGACCGTCTGCACTTGATCCGTCGGTTGCAGGGCAATGGCTCGGTTTCGGCATCGGCTTATGTGTCGGCGAATCATCTGCCCAGTAGGATGGTGGTGACAAACGGAACGCTTCAATATCTTGATGCGGACAGTTGGTTCTGGGGAGCATCAGTCGACAGAAAGTATCGTTTGTGGGGACTGCAACTGGGTCATGCCATCGATTATCAGGCTAAACAACAGCGAGGAACATCAACCTTCCAAGCGTTGACATCCGACTTCTGCTTTGAAACGCATCAAGTGAAAGTTGTCAATACAGTCAGTTACAACCGTAAATCATGGAAGTTGAATGTGAATGTGGGAGTGGTGTGGCTTGGTCAGCGCCTTGATAGTGTTCGGTTGAATCGATCCATTTTGGATATTAACTTGCAGGCGATCTGGCAGCCTACATCGCGTTGGCAGTTTTCGTCAACCTATCGGCAGACAGTTTTGCCTATTGATGGATGGAATACTACGGGCATGTCTTACTACACCACCTATTATTTGCGCCATCAAGGACCAAATGGTATAGTGGTTCCAGTGACTCGTAATATATCGTTTGCCATCAAGTATAAAGATGTGATGAAAGGATATTTTGCTTCTGTCCATGTGCAATGGAATCATAAGAACCATCAGCGCCTCTATCGTCATAGCATCGACGAAGCAGGTTACCATAGTATGGCCACCTCTATGGAAACGGATATGGACGGATGGAACATCCTTTCGCGACTGTCAAAGACCTTGCGGTGGTCGCGCATGTTCATGTCTTTATCATGTCATTGGAACTGTAATACGGGGCGCATACTATTAAATGAAGAATGTGTAGGCAATAGGAATGCCATGTTGACAACCAACTTTCATCTGGCGCTTCAACCCAGTGATTGGTTATCGTTGACTGCTGATTCCTATTGGTTGCAGTCTGTGCAACATCAGGATGTGAATGGCGGTGTGAGTTCAACGCATAATTCTTTTGCTCATCTGTTGAAGATTTATGTAATGCCTGGACGTTGGCGTTTGGAATGGAACAACGAATTCTATCATAGTAACGATGGATCGGTATCGGCTAATTATTTTGCTGATGTGCGCTGCTTCTACAAAAGTATGATGTGGGAAGCAGGTGTGGAATTGAATAATGTGTTTGACCGTTCTAACTACCAATGGTTCAGATTGTCAGCAAACCGACGTGTTACCGTCATAAACCCTTTGCGTTCGAGAGAACTCATGTTTAGACTGAAATTCAGTTTCTAATATTTCAGATGGTGACGAAACACCATTATTCCCTTATATGAAAATGCAATTCGCAGAACCTGCGTATCTTTGCAGCAATAAATCGAAGAAAGAAATGAAAAGAATTGCATTTACTGTATGGTTGACAGTAGTAAGTATGATGGCCATGGCAACCCATTTGCCTGATGTGGAAGGAACCGTGGTCGATGAACAAGGACAACCCCTTGAGTTCGTGAATGTGGTATTGCTTTCAGAAGGTGATTCCGCCTTTGTGCAAGGTGCAACAACTGATGCAACAGGACATTTCCTTATCAAAACACCAGAAAACCATGGTGTGCTAAAAGTGACCAGCGTGGGCTATAAGACGACATTTGCCAATACCCATACCTTTGGAGGACGTGTCGTGCTAAAGGATGATGCGAAGATGTTGCAGGAAGTGACCGTGAAAGGAAGTCTGCCCAAAACCAAACTCACGGGAAACTCGATGGTGACTGCCATACAGGGAACGGTATTGGAGAAATCGGGTTCGGCAAAAGAAATGTTGTCGAAAGTGCCGGGTATGACATTGAAGGGCGATGCTTTGGAAGTGTTGGGGAAAGGCACACCTATTTATTATATTAACGGTAGAAAGATGCAAAATGCCGATGAACTGACCAGATTGCGTAGCGAGGAAATCAAGGAAGTGGAGGTGATTACCAATCCGGGTGCACAGTATGATGCTACTGTGACGGCTGTGGTGCGCATCAAGACAATACGCAGACAGGGCAATGGATTCGGCTTTGATCTGACTGCCAATTCGCAGAACGACCTGCGATATGGGTATTGGGATGGATCGAGTACGCTGAATATGCGGTATCGCTATAAAGCCTTTGAGCTCTTTGGCATGATGAACGGATGGAAACATGATCAGATGAATGATAGTGCGCCCCACCAGTGGAGCTATTATCGTAGTGGCGACCAACTGACTGGCATCGATCAAAACACCCGACTGCTCAACCACTGGACGGGAAAAGGTTTGGGCTGGAACGTGGGATTCAACTTGCAACTGGCAGAAAACCATACCGTGGGTATGCGCATCGAACAACATAAGAACTATGATTCGGGCTATGATGCATGGCAGAAAACCTATATGACGAAGATGATTGTGGGCAAGCCCGATAGCAAGGAAGAGACGAACAACGTGACAGAAGAACAACTCCATGAACACTATCCATACAACTGGGAAGGGAATGCCTTCTATAACGGTAAGGTGGGGAAACTCAATATCGACCTCAATATCGACTTCCTGACCAATAAGAAAGAGGAAAATGGTGATATTCAAGAAAGCGTCAATCTGGAGAATAACACGATGACGTCGGATAGTAAAACCACCAATCAGATGTTTGCCGACAAACTGGTGTTGGGCTATCCTGTATGGAAAGGTATGTTGCAGGTAGGGTCGGAGATGAGTCGGGTGACGCGACGGTCGTTCTATCAGATTACCATGGATGGCGTGCCTACCACAGATTCGAAGGTAAAGGAGAATAGTATTGCCGCATTTGTGGAGTATGCCTGTCAGATTCCTAAAGTGGGAAGCGTGAGTGCAGGACTGCGCTATGAGCATGTGGGATTTGACTATAAGGATAGGATAAACAATGACAACTCGTTGGAACGATACACCAACGATCTGTTTCCTTCCTTCTCTTGGGCAAACCAGTGGGGAGCGGTACAGACTTCGCTCAGCTATAGTATGAAGACACAACGTCCTAATTACTGGATGCTCAATGAGGCTGTTATCTATATCAATCCCTATTCGCTGCAAACGGGCGACCCTAAACTGAAGAATGCCAAGACTCACAGTATTGGTGCAAATGCGCGATGGAAATGGCTTAATCTGATGGCTAACTATGAACGGACTGACGATGCGCTGACTCAATGGTCGTATATCTATAATGATCAAGGTGTAATACTCGTCAAAAACCGTAACCTCGATGTGCCGGTGAGAAGTGTATCGGTATTCCTGACAGCATCGCCGACGTGGGGGTGCTACTCGCCGAGTTGGACTGTGGGTATGCGGAAATTCGACATGAAACAGACCTTGGCGGATCCTCGCGAAGCCAGTGGCGTGAGAACAGTACACTACAACCGACCATTGTTTGTGGCAAATCTGAATAATGTGTTTCGACTGCCTCATAAATGGCAACTGGAGTCTTATCTTTATTTCCAGCGTAAGGGCGACTACATGAACTTCCGATTGACGAACAATATATGTAATCTTGGATTTGTGGTGCAGAAGTGTTGGCTGAAAAACGATGCCCTGTGCTTGCGAGTAACCGTTGATGATGTGTTGCAGCGTACCCGACAGAAAGTCAATATGGATTGCGGCTATTATACCCTCAACCAAAATTCTGCACAGAGCAACCATCGGTTGAACATCTCGTTGCGCTATTCATTCAATGCCAGCGGAAGCAAATATAAAGGAACTGGTGCTGGAAAGGAGGCTGCAGGACGAATGGCGCAATAACTATCGTTTCCCTTTCTTGACTGTAGTGTCTCCCATCTGTTTCCTATATCGTTCGTAAATTGATTCGGACTTACTTGGGATTTACTTGGGACTTGTTCGGGACTTGTTCGGGACTTGTTCGGGACTTGTTCGGGAAATGATGCGCACAGGCATGGAAGGTGAATATGGGGCGAAAATTATGTCGAATGGTTTTGACGTGTAAATAAATAATGTCAAAATACGGAGTTTTTTGCCGTTACAGTATTACAGTATTACAGTTTTTGAAAACGGTTTTTAGTGCTCGAAATATGGATTTTTAGGGTTCTGGCAGGAAAATATGCTGCAAATCCATCGTTTTAGCTTTTTGAAAACTGTAATACTGTAATACTGTAACGCGTATGATATATTATACGAGTAAATAAATTTTCTACGATTGACGGTTTTGGCGCGTGGGCTAATCAAAAGAAAAATGAGTTTTTCTTTGTATTTCTCTCGGTTTGCACTACCTTTGACCTGTGGTCCAAGGTAGGCTGCACCTCGGAACCAAAAATAAATAATAGTATTTATTTTGTGTTTCTCTCGGTTTGCACTACCTTTGACCTGTGGTCCAAGGTAGGCTGCACCTCGGAACCAAAAATAAATAATAGTATTTATTTTGTGTTTCTCTCGGTTTGCACTACCTTTGTTGGAAAAATGAGAGATGATGAACAAAGAACTTATAGCTAAAAGACTGGAAATACTACGCGAGGAAATGCGCCGAGAACATCTGAGCGCATTCGTGTTTACTACGAGCGACCCACATCATAGCGAATATACTGCGGAACATTGGAAAGGACGCGAATGGATTAGTGGATTCAACGGTTCGGCGGGTACTGCGGTGGTCACACTGAAAAGTGCGGCACTATGGACCGACTCACGCTATTTCATTGCTGCCGAAGAACAACTGAAAGGAACAGAATACCAGTTGATGAAACTGAAAATGCCCGAAACACCAACAGTCGCACAATGGATAGGTAGCGAACTTGCCGACATGGACGATAAAGCCGTGGGAATAGATGGAATGACCAACGGAGTGGCTGAGGTGGAAAACTTGAAATCTCAACTCAAACAACTTGGGGGCATTACGCTGCATACAGCATGGGATCCCTTGCAGCGTATCTGGAAAGATAGACCGACCGTGCCTCTCTGTCCCGTAGAAATACAATCGATGGAATATGCGGGCGAAGAGGCTGCCTCAAAACTGAAACGAATAAGAAAAGCACTTCGGGAAAAACATGCAGACGGTATGTTGGTGGCTTCGCTGGATGATATTGCCTGGACGCTAAACCTCAGAGGCAACGACATCCATTGCTGTCCGCTATTCGTTTCGTTCCTGTTGATTGACACTCAAAGCGCCACCTTATTTATATATAAGGAGAAAGTAGGGGACGAGGTGAAGGCTTATCTCGCAAAACTCGGTGTGCGCATGGCAGACTATAATCAGGTGAAACAAGGACTGAAAGACTATCCGGAATATAACATTCTGATGGATCCTGATGAGGTTTGTTACACGCTCCGACAAGCGGTGACGCGTCCTGTCGTTGAGGCAGCATCGCCCATTCCCGCTATGAAAGCTGTGAAAAACGAGGCTGAACAGAACGGATTCCGATTGGCAATGCAACGAGACGGAGCTGCTTTGGTCAAGTTTCTGAAATGGATGGAAGAACAGACCATAGATGGAACAATGACAGAACTGACCGTTTCTGATCGACTGGAACAGCTACGGTCCGAACAGCCACTCTATCGCGGACTCTCTTTTGATACAATATCAGCATACGGACCACATGGAGCTATTGTGCACTATGAACCGACTCAAGAAACTGATGTGCCCTTGCAAAGGAAAAGTCTTCTGCTCATAGATAGTGGCGCACAATATCAGAACGGCACAACAGATATCACCAGAACATTGGCATTCGGAGAACTCACAGAAGAAGAACGGAAAGTTTATACGCTGGTGCTCAAAGGACACATACAGTTGCAGATGCTCATATTCCCCAAAGGAGCAAGCGGAACACAACTCGACGCTGTGGCACGTCGCGACCTCTGGCAACACGGATACAACTTCCTGCATGGCACAGGACACGGAGTGGGAAGCTTCCTCAATGTCCATGAAGGACCGCATCAGATTCGGATGGAATATGTGGCGCAACCGCTCTGCGAAGGAATGACCGTGACCGACGAACCGGGCATTTATCTCAAAGACCGTTTCGGCGTCAGAATCGAAAACACACTCCTTGTGGTTCCTGCTTTCCAAACCGAATGTGGCACCTTCCTGAAGTTTGAAACCCTCACGCTCTGTCCCATCGACAGACGCCCCATTATTCGCGAAATGATGTCGGAAGAAGAAATAGATTGGCTCAACCAATATCACCAAATGGTATATGACCGATTAGCACCAATACTTTCAGAAGATGAAAAAACATGGCTGAAAACAGCCACGAAACCGTTGTAAATGAGTGAAAATCACAAAAAAGCGAAAAAAAACTTGCTCAATTCGTAAATATGTTGTAATTTTGCACCCGCTTAATGGCAGAATAAAAAGTTTAACTAAAATAATAAAAACAAAAAGAACATGATTATTGTACCGGTAAAGGAAGGCGAGAACATCGAAAAGGCCCTCAAAAAGTTTAAGAGAAAGTTCGAAAAGACTGGCGTTGTGAAAGAACTCCGTCGTCGTCAACAGTTCGATAAGCCGTCTGTACTGAAGCGCCTCAAGATGGAACACGCTATTTACGTACAGAAGCTCCGCGCTACTGAAGAATAAAAAAGTAGAGCGAAAATTTGGTGGTTTGATATTTTTTGCGTAAATTCGTTGCCGAAATAAAAACTGTAATGCAACGAGTCTATGATCAAGAAATTCTTAAGCTACCTGCGCTATGAGAGGAATCGCTCCGAACTCACAGTGCGAAACTACGACAAGAGCCTTAGGGAATTCGAGTCGTATTTTAAACTTAGGGATAGTCAGCTCTCATGGGAGACAATAGACTCCGATGTCATCCGAGACTGGATGGAGAGCTTGATGGATAAAGGCGCCATGGCATCAACAGTGAATAACTGTTTGAGTGCCGTGCGTTCTTTTTATAGGTATGCACTTGCATACGGAATCGTTGCAGTAGATCCTTCGCACTACGTCAAAGGACCGAAGCTCAAAAAAACACTACCCAAATTCATACGCGAAAAAGATATGGATCGCCTCATGGATCAAGACAACATGTGGGGCGATTCGGTTAAAGACATGCGCGCGCGTACTATTATATTAACGCTATACTCTACAGGAATACGATTGGCAGAACTTATCGGACTTGATGTGAATGACGTTGATTTCGTCAATATGCAACTCAAAGTGACCGGTAAACGAGATAAACAGCGGGTCGTACCTTTCGGAAAAGAACTCTGCGAGACCTTGCAGCAGTATCTTCAAGTACGCGAAACGCTACCGCTGCGTGATACAGAAGCACTCTTTGTGAACGACAAAGGGCTGCGAGTGAGTAGGGGACAGGTGGAAAATATAGTGAGAAACAATCTCTCGAAAGTCACAACACAGCAGAAAAGATCACCACACGTGCTGCGACACTCCTTTGCTACCGCCATGCTGAATAATGGCGCAGAACTGGAAAGCGTGCGCAAACTGCTCGGACACGAGAGCATCGCAACAACGGAAATCTATACACACGCAACATTCGAACAATTGAAAAGCGTGTATGAAAAAGCCCATCCAAGGGCCTGATAAGTGAAATATAAATAGTATTAACCCTAAAAAATGGAGGTAACTATGGAAATTAAGATTCAAGCAATCCACTTTGATGCAACTGACAAACTGCAGGCATTCATCGAAAAGAAAACAGCAAAACTGGAAAAAACCTACGAAGATATCCAAGCCGTAGAAGTGGTATGCAAAGTTGTGAAGCCAGCAACAGCACAAAATAAAGAGGTGAGCATTACTGTTAATGTTCCGGGGAATAGAGTTTTCGTAGAGAAAGTAAGCGATACTTTTGAGGAAGCAACAGACCTTTGCGTCGATTCTTTGAAGGTTCAATTGCAGAAAATCAAAGAAAAAATGCGTAATCGATAAAAAAAATCGCGAAAAGTTTTGGTAATTAAAAAATAATGCCTACCTTTGCATCCGCTTTCCGACAGTTAGCAACTCCTTCGGGAGGTGGATGCTTAGAGAAGCCTCTTTAGCTCAGTTGGCCAGAGCACGTGATTTGTAATCTCGGGGTCGTTGGTTCGAATCCGACAAGAGGCTCAGAAAAAGAACAAGGTCACAAGCAATTTGATGGCAAGTTAAGGAGTAACGGAATTTTTTTTAATGGGTGGTTTCCAGAGCGGCCAAATGGGGCAGACTGTAAATCTGTTGTCTTTCGACTTCGGTGGTTCGAATCCATCACCACCCACTTCCGAATAGGAAGTCTATTGCGGAAATAGCTCAGTTGATAGAGCACTAGCCTTCCAAGCTGGGGGTCGCGGGTTTGAGCCCCGTTTTCCGCTCTAAGCCTGCTGTTATAGCTCAGTGGTAGAGCACTTCCTTGGTAAGGAAGAGGTCCCGAGTTCAAGTCTCGGTAACAGCTCTTGAGAAAACAAGATTTAAATCGAACATTCATTAATTATAATAACAAAGAAAAGCTATGGCTAAAGAGAATTTTGTGCGCACCAAACCGCACGTAAACATCGGTACTATCGGTCACGTTGACCATGGTAAGACCACTCTGACTGCTGCCATCTCTAAGGTTCTCCACGAGAAGGGTTTCGGTACAGAGGATGTTAAGTCTTTCGATCAGATTGACAATGCTCCTGAGGAAAAAGAGCGTGGTATCACCATTAACTCTGCCCACATCGAGTATGAGACCGCTAACCGTCACTACGCACACGTTGACTGCCCAGGACACGCTGACTATGTAAAGAACATGGTTACTGGTGCTGCTCAGATGGACGGTGCTATCCTTGTTGTTGCTGCAACTGATGGTCCTATGCCTCAGACACGTGAGCACGTTCTGCTCGCTCGTCAGGTGAACGTTCCACGTCTGGTTGTATTCCTGAACAAATGCGATATGGTTGAGGATGAGGAAATGCTCGAACTCGTTGAAATGGAAGTTCAAGAGATCCTCGCTCAGTACGATTTCGAAGAAGATACTCCTATCATCCGCGGTTCTGCACTTGGTGCATTGAACGGTGTTGAAAAATGGGTTGACAAAGTTATGGAGCTGATGGATACCTGTGATACTTGGATTCAGGAGCCTCCACGTGATACTGACAAACCTTTCTTGATGCCTATCGAGGACGTATTCTCAATCACAGGTCGTGGTACTGTTGCTACCGGTCGTATCGAAACTGGTGTTATCCACGTTGGTGACGAAGTTGAACTGCTCGGTCTTGGTGAAGACAAGAAGTCAGTTGTAACTGGTGTAGAAATGTTCCGTAAGATCCTTGATGAGGGTCGTGCTGGTGATAACGTAGGTCTGCTTCTCCGTGGTATCGATAAGAACGAGATCAAACGTGGTATGGTACTCTGCCATCCTGGACAGATCAAGCCTTTCAAGAAGTTCAAGGCTTCTATCTACGTTCTGAAGAAAGAAGAGGGTGGTCGTCACACTCCATTCGGAAACAAATATCGTCCTCAGTTCTATCTGCGTACCATGGACTGCACCGGTGAAATCACTCTTCCCGAGGGAGTTGAAATGGTAATGCCTGGTGACAACGTTGAGATCACTGTTGAGCTCATCTACGCTGTTGCTCTGAACCAGGGTCTGCGCTTCGCTATCCGCGAAGGTGGTCGCACCGTTGGTTCTGGTCAGATTACTGAAGTTTTCGAAGACTAATTCTAAGCAGTTTTTCTCTTACGAGACAAACTTTAGGAATTGACTATAAAGCCCCTGCTCTTCAGGGCAGGGGCTACTTACGGGAATAGCTCAGTTGGTAGAGCATCGGTCTCCAAAACCGAGGGTCGTGGGTTCGAGTCCTCCTTCCCGTGCTAAAACAAGAAGATATGTTTAAATCAATAGCAAATTACTGCAAGTCATGTTATGACGAACTCGTACATAAGGTGACATGGCCGACGCGTAAGGAATTGACACAAAGTGCTGTGTTGGTACTTACAGCTTCTTTGATTATTGCAATTATAGTATGGCTGATGGATATCGCATTCAAAGCCATCATGAGTTTAGTTTATCCCAACTAATTGTTAGATAATACATAAAGATGTCTGAGTCAGGAATGAATTGGTACGTCCTGCGTGCTGTAAGTGGAAAAGAAGGCAAAGTAAAAGAGTTCATCGAAGCTGCTAAGAAGCATAATGATGTGCTCAATGCTTCCGTTGGGGAAATCCTTCTGCCTACAGAGAAATATGCAATGATGCGCAATGGTAAGCGTGTTATTAAAGAAAAACTTTTCCTTCCGGGGTATGTCCTTATTCAGGCCCGCCTGCAAGGTGAAGTGGCACACATGCTTCGTTTCATTCCCAATGTACTTGGTTTTCTTGGTGGTTTGGATCACCCTGAAGTGGTGAGACAGGCCGATATCAACAGAATACTTGGTACAGCAGAGGAATCTTCCATTGAAAATACTGATGTTGCCATCCCATACAATGTGGATGATACTGTAAAGGTCATCGATGGTCCTTTCAGCGGATTCAGTGGTGTCATTGAAGAAGTTAACGCAGACAAACGCAAGTTGAAGGTAATGGTGAAGATCTTTGGAAGAAAAACACCACTCGAACTTGCATTCACACAAGTAGAGAAAGAATAGGACATAAGTTACGGTATGTCCACTTCGTATATACGGTTGTTAGAGGCTTCCACTCTGATGGCTTATATAACAAAATTAAAATAATTACAAACAGAAATGGCTAAAGAAGTTGCTGGATTAATCAAATTACAGATTAAAGGTGGCGCTGCGAATCCTTCTCCCCCCGTAGGTCCTGCTTTGGGTTCTAAGGGTATTAATATCATGGGATTCTGCAAAGAGTTCAACGCCAGAACCCAGGATAAGGCTGGTAAGGTTTTGCCAGTTGTTATCACTTACTATGCAGACAAGTCATTTAGCTTCGTGATCAAGACTCCTCCCGCTGCTATCCAGCTCTTGGAGGCTGCCAAGATCAAGGGAGGTTCTGCTCAGCCTAACCGTAAGAAGGTTGCTGCTGTTACTTGGGAACAGGTACGCGCAATCGCTGAGGACAAGATGAGCGACTTGAACTGTTTTACCATTGAGTCAGCTATGAAGCTGATCGCTGGTACAGCAAGAAGTATGGGTATCACTGTAAAAGGGGACTTCCCTGGTAAATAACAAATAACTTCAATTTGAACAATGAGTAAACTGACAAAAAATCAAAAGTTGGTAGCTGGTAAGGTTGAAGCAGGGAAGGCATACTCTTTGAAAGAGGCCGCAGAGCTGGTGAAGGAAATTACCACCACTAAGTTCGAGGCATCTCTCGATATCGACGTACGCTTGGGCGTAGATCCTCGTAAAGCCAATCAGATGGTTCGTGGCGTTGTTTCGCTGCCGAACGGTACTGGTAAGGTGACACGAGTTCTGGCTCTCTGTACTCCCGATCAGGAAGCTGCCGCTAAGGAAGCTGGAGCTGACTACGTTGGTCTTGATGAGTATATCAACAAGATCAAAGCTGGTTGGACTGATGTTGATGTTATCATCACAATGCCTTCTTGCATGGGTAAACTTGGTCCTCTCGGCCGTATCCTCGGCCCACGTGGATTGATGCCTAACCCAAAGAGTGGTACTGTGACTATGGACGTTGCTAAGGCAGTTAAGGAAGTTAAGCAGGGTAAGATCGACTTTAAGGTTGACAAGGCAGGTATCGTGCACACGTCAATCGGTAAGGTTACATTCACTGCTGATCAAATTTTCGAGAACGCAAAAGAGTTCATTCAGACTATCATTAAGTTGAAGCCTGCTGCTGCCAAGGGTACATACATTAAGAGTATCTTTATCTCAAGCACTATGAGTGCAGGTATTAAGGTAGATCCTAAATCAGTTGAATAACTCGTAAAAGTTTAGTAAAATGAAAAAGGAAGTAAAAGATACTATTATTGTAGAACTCGGAGAATACCTCAAAAAGTATCCTCATTTCTATCTCGTTGACGTAACTGGACTGAACGCTGAAAAAACAAGCGATCTTCGTCGCAAGTGCTTCAAGAGCGAGATTAAAATGGTGGTTGTGAAGAATAAGTTGCTTCACAAGGCTTTCGAGGCTTCTGAGATTGATTTCGAACCATTGTATGGTTGCTTGAAAGGAAATACTGCGCTCCTCTTCTGTGAGACTGCTAATGTTCCTGCAAAGTTGCTGAAAGAGTACAAGAAGGAAGGTATTCCTGCTTTCAAGGCTGCATACGCTGAAGAAGGTTTCTTCGTAGGTGCAGACAAACTCGAAGAACTGGTTTCTATCAAGAGCAAGAACGAACTTATCGCCGATGTTATGGCTTTGCTGCAGTCACCTATCAAGACTGTCGTATCTGGTCTCAACGCTGGTGGTAAAATCCATGGCCTGCTAGACGCTATCGCTGAGCGTAATAAATAAGCGAAACGTATAACAAATAACATTTAAAAACATTAAAAAATTAGAATAAAATGGCAGATATTAAAGCTATTGCTGAAGAGTTGGTAAACCTCTCAGTTAAAGAAGTACAAGAGTTGGCAACTGTCCTGAAGGACGAGTATGGAATTGAGCCCGCCGCTGCAGCTGTTGCAGTTGCTGCTGGTCCCGCCGCTGCAGGTGGTGCTGAGGCTGCTGAAGAGAAGACTTCTTTCGACGTAGTTCTGAAAGAAGTAGGCGCTAACAAGCTCCAGGTTGTTAAGGCTGTTAAGGAAGCTTGTGGTCTCGGTCTGAAGGAAGCTAAGGATCTCGTTGACGGTGCTCCTGCTACTCTGAAAGAGGGCATGGCAAAGGACGAGGCTGAGAACCTGAAGAAGACTATCGAAGGTGCAGGTGCCGTAGTTGAGCTGAAATAATTTAGCACAACAATAAAGAATTGGTTAAGGACTTCCCAGTCGGAGGTTCTTAACCTTTTTGTGTCTTACAAGTAAAGTTCTAGAAATTTCTAGAACACTCTATATTTCTAGAACATCACACATTATAATATATGGCTTCAAAAGTAGTAAACAACAGAGTAAACTTTGGCAGCGTCAAGAATCCGTTACCATATCCGGATTTCCTCGATGTGCAATTAAAGTCATTCAAAGATTTCCTGCAGCTGGATACTCCACCTGAGGAACGCAAGAATGACGGTTTGTATAAGGTGTTTTCAGAGAACTTCCCTATCACCGACACACGTAATAATTTCGTTCTTGAGTTCCTGGATTACTATATTGATCCCCCGCGTTATACCATCGACGAATGTCTGGAACGTGGATTGACATATAGCGTACCCTTGAAAGCTAAACTGAAACTTTATTGTACAGACCCCGATCATGAGGATTTCAGTACTGTGATTCAGGACGTATTCCTTGGTCCTATTCCCTATATGACCGATAATGGTACGTTTGTTATCAATGGCGCTGAGCGCGTAGTAGTTTCGCAGTTGCACCGTTCTCCTGGTGTGTTCTTCGGACAGAGCGTTCATGCCAATGGTACTTTGCTTTATAGTGCCCGTATCATTCCGTTCAAGGGTTCTTGGATTGAGTTTGCTACTGATATTAATAGTGTGATGTATGCTTACATCGACCGTAAGAAGAAATTGCCTGTTACTACCTTGCTGCGTGCAATCGGTTTCGAGAATGATAAGGACATCCTTGAGATTTTCGACCTGGCTGAAGAGGTGAAGGTTAACAAAACTTCTCTGAAGAAGGTTATCGGTCGTAAGCTTGCAGCTCGTGTGTTGAAGAGCTGGAACGAGGACTTTGTTGATGAAGATACAGGTGAAGTAGTATCTATCGAGCGTAACGAAGTGATGATGGAGCGTGAGACCGAAATCACAGAAGATAACGTTGCTGAGATTCTTGAGTGTGGTGCACAGACCATTCTCGTTCATAAAAATGAGAATCAGGCTCAGGATTTCTCTATCATCTTCAATACTTTGCAGAAGGACCCCAGTAACTCAGAAAAAGAAGCTATTCTGTATATTTATCGCCAGTTGCGTAATGCAGATCCTCAGGATGATGCATCTGCACGTGAGGTGATTCAGAACTTGTTCTTCTCAGACAAACGTTATGACTTGGGTGATGTGGGTCGTTACCGTATCAACAAGAAACTTGGTCTTGATACTGACATGTCTGTACGTGTACTGACTAAGGAGGATATTATCGAGATTATAAAGTATCTGATTCAGTTGATCAACTCAAAGGCTACTGTCGATGATATTGATCACCTCTCAAACCGTCGTGTTCGCACTGTTGGTGAGCAGTTGGGCAATCAGTTCTCTGTAGGTCTTGCTCGTATGAGTCGTACTATTCGTGAGCGTATGAATGTTCGTGACAATGAGGTGTTCACTCCTATAGATTTGATCAATGCCAAGACTATTTCGAGTGTCATCAACTCGTTCTTTGGTACTAACCCATTGTCGCAGTTCATGGACCAGACTAACCCATTGGCAGAGGTAACCCACAAACGTCGTCTTTCTGCCCTTGGTCCTGGTGGTCTGTCTCGTGAGCGTGCTGGATTCGAGGTACGTGACGTACACTATACTCACTATGGTCGTCTATGTCCTATCGAAAGTCCTGAAGGACCTAACATCGGACTTATTTCTTCATTGTGTGTATATGCTAAGATTAATGAGCTTGGCTTCATCGAAACTCCATATCGTAAGGTAGAAAATGGTGTGGCCAACCTCAAAAATGATGAAATACTATATCTGACTGCTGAGGAAGAAGAAAACCACGTAATCGGTCAAGGTAATGCACCGCTGAACGACGACGGAACATTCATTCGTGAAGTAGTGAAATGTCGTCAAGATGCGGACTTCCCTGTTGTTCCACCAACAGAAGTTGACTTGATTGACGTTTCTCCACAGCAGATTGCATCTATTGCGGCTTCGCTTATTCCTTTCTTGGAGCATGACGATGCTCACCGTGCACTGATGGGATCGAACATGATGCGTCAGGCCGTACCTTTGCTTCATAACGAGGCTCCTATCGTTGGTACTGGTATTGAGAAGCAGGTATGTGAGGACAGCCGCACCATGGTTACTGCAGAAGGCGAGGGTGTAATCGATTATGTTGATGCAACTACTATTCGTGTGCTCTATGATCGCACAGAGGATGAGGAGTTCGTTAGTTTCGAACCAGCCCTTAAGGAATACCGTATTCCGAAGTTCCGTCGTACCAACCAGAACATGACTATTGACCTTCGTCCTATTTGTGACAAGGGACAGCGTGTGAAGAAGGGCGACATCCTTACGGAAGGATATGCTACCGAGAACGGTGAACTGGCTCTTGGCCGCAACCTGCTCGTTGCCTATATGCCTTGGAAGGGTTACAACTATGAGGATGCAATCGTATTGAACGAGCGTATTGTTCGTGAGGACGTACTGACCTCTGTACACGTTGATGAATACTCTCTTGATGTACGCGAAACTAAGCGTGGTGCTGAAGAGTTCACTTCTGATATTCCCAATGTTAGTGAAGAAGCTACTAAGGATCTCGATGAGAATGGTATCATCCGTGTTGGTGCCCGTGTAGAACCAGGTGACATCTTGATTGGTAAGATTTCACCAAAGGGTGAGAGCGATCCTTCACCTGAAGAAAAATTGCTGCGTGCCATCTTCGGTGACAAGGCTGGTGATGTGAAAGACTCTTCACTGAAGGCTAATCCTTCATTGACAGGTGTTGTTATCGACAAGAAACTCTTTACCCGTGCTACTAAGACTCGTCAGGACAAACAGCAGGACAAGGTTAAGCTTGCAAAAATTGATGAAGAGCACAATGCCAAGATAGAAGATCTGAAGGATATTCTTGTAGAGAAACTTCTGGTATTGACAGATGGTAAAGTTTCACAAGGTGTGAAAGACTATACTGGTGCCGAAATCATTTCTAAGGGTAGTAAGTTTACTATGACCAACCTGAAGAACCTGGAGTATGGTGATGTACAGGTGAGCAACTGGACCGAGGATGATCACAACAACAAGATGATCGCTCAGTTGATTACCAACTTTATGAAGAAGTTCAAACTCCTTGATGCAGAGATGAAGCGTAAGAAGTTTGCCATTACCATCGGTGATGAACTGCCTTCAGGAATCCTGCAGATGGGTAAGGTATATGTTGCCAAGAAACGTAAGATTGGTGTCGGTGATAAACTCGCCGGACGTCACGGTAACAAGGGTATTGTGTCTAAGGTAGTTCGCCAGGAAGATATGCCGTTCTTGGAGGATGGTCGTCCAGTTGACTTGGTACTTAACCCACTGGGTGTGCCTTCTCGTATGAACCTTGGACAGATTTTTGAGGCTATCCTTGGTGCAGCAGGTAAACGTCTCGGTGTGAAGTTTGCTACTCCAATCTTCGATGGTGCAAAACTTGACGACCTCGCAGAATGGACCGATAAAGCAGGTCTGCCACGCCTCTGCTCAACACATCTGTATGATGGTGAGACCGGTGAGCGATTTGACCAGCCTGCTACTATCGGTATCACATACTTCCTCAAACTCGGCCACATGGTAGAAGACAAGATGCACGCCCGTTCTATCGGTCCGTACAGTCTCATCACTCAGCAACCTCTTGGAGGTAAGGCACAGTTCGGTGGTCAGCGTTTTGGAGAAATGGAGGTCTGGGCATTGGAAGCCTTCGGAGCCAGTCATGTGCTTCAGGAGATCCTTACCATCAAGTCAGACGACGTGGTTGGACGCAGCAAGGCCTACGAGGCTATTGTCAAGGGCGATCCCATGCCAACTCCCGACATCCCCGAATCACTCAATGTATTGTTGCATGAGTTGAAGGGTCTTGGTCTAAGTATCAAGATGGATTAATCTGTGAGTTAACGAACAAAGAACAAAGTATATTAAGTATTGAAATATGGCTTTCAAGAAAGAATCAAAGATAAAGAGTAATTTTACCAAGATTACCATCGGTCTGGCTTCACCAGAGGAGATCCTTGAGAACTCCTGCGGTGAGGTGACCAAGCCTGAGACCATCAACTATCGCACCTATAAGCCTGAGCGCGACGGTCTGTTCTGCGAGCGCATCTTCGGTCCTACAAAGGACTATGAGTGTGCCTGCGGTAAGTATAAGCGCATTCGCTATAAGGGTATTGTTTGTGACCGATGCGGAGTAGAGGTGACTGAGAAGAAGGTTCGCCGTGAACGTGCTGGTCATATCGAGTTGGTAGTTCCGGTTGCCCATATTTGGTATTTCCGCAGCTTGCCTAATAAGATTGGTTATCTGTTGGGGTTGCCTACAAAGAAACTCGACTCTATCATCTACTACGAGCGATATGTTGTCATCCAGCCTGGTGTTATGGCTGGCCGTCAGGATGCAGAAGGAAATGCAGCAGTAGGTTCGAATATGTACGACCTGCTCACAGAAGATGAGTATAACGATATCATCGAGAACCAGATTTCTATCGAGAACGACTATCTCGATGATAGCGATCCCAATAAGTTTATTGCCAAGATGGGTGCAGAGGCTATCTATGACCTTCTCGTCCGTCTTGACCTCGACTCTCTGTCGTATGAACTGCGTGACCGTGCCAACAGCGACTCGTCTATGCAGCGCAAGAATGAGGCTTTGAAGCGTCTGCAGGTTGTTGAAGCTTTCCGCAATAGTGTAGAGAAGGGCATCAACCGTCCTGAGTGGATGATAATGAAAATTATCCCTGTAACTCCTCCTGAGTTGCGTCCACTCGTTCCACTGGATGGTGGTCGTTTCGCTACTTCCGACCTCAACGACCTCTATCGTCGTGTCATCATTCGTAACAATCGTTTGAAGCGACTGATGGAAATTAAGGCTCCTGAGGTTATTCTGCGCAATGAGAAGCGTATGTTGCAGGAGGCTGTTGACTCTCTCTTCGACAACAGTCGTAAGTCTTCAGCTGTGAAGAGTGAGAGCAATCGTCCGCTCAAGTCTCTTAGCGATTCGCTGAAAGGTAAGCAAGGACGTTTCCGTCAGAACTTGCTCGGTAAACGTGTTGACTATTCTGCGCGTTCTGTAATCGTAGTAGGTCCTGAATTGAAGATGGGTGAGTGTGGTCTTCCTAAGTTGATGGCTGCCGAGCTCTATAAGCCATTCATCATCCGCAAGCTCATTGAGCGTGGAATTGTAAAGACTGTGAAGTCTGCCAAGAAGATTGTTGACCGTCGTGAACCGGTAATTTGGGATATCCTTGAGAATGTAATGAAAGGACATCCTGTGTTGCTCAACCGTGCGCCAACACTTCACCGTCTCGGTATTCAGGCCTTCCAACCCAAACTGATTGAGGGTAAGGCTATTCAGCTTCACCCATTGGCATGTACTGCATTTAACGCCGACTTTGATGGTGACCAGATGGCTGTCCATCTCCCATTGAGCAATGAGGCCGTGCTTGAAGCACAGATTCTGATGCTTCAGAGCCACAATATCCTGAACCCTGCCAATGGAGCTCCTATCACCGTACCTTCACAGGATATGGTGCTCGGTCTTTATTATATTTCTAAGATCCGTCCAGGTGCCAAGGGTGAAGGCTTGACTTTCTATGGTCCAGAAGAGGCTATCATTGCATACAACGAAGGTCGTTGTGACCTCCACGCTCAAGTGAAGGTTATGGTTGATGACCGTATTGATGGCAAACCTGTCCGCCATTTGGTGGAGACTTCTGTTGGTCGTGTTATCGTAAACGGTATCATTCCTGAAGAGGTTGGCTTTGTCAACAAGATCGTGTCTAAGAAGTCACTTCGCGATATCATTGCTGATGTGATTAAGAATGTAGGTTTTGCTGAAGCCTGTGAGTTCCTTGATGGTATCAAGAACCTTGGTTATCGTATGGCTTATGAGGCAGGACTTTCGTTCAACCTTGACGATATCATTATTCCGGAATCTAAGAAGGACCTTGTAGCTAAGGGTAATGAGGAAATCCGTCAAATTACCGAGAACTATAACATGGGTTTCATTACCGACAACGAACGTTATAATCAGGTAATTGATACCTGGACACATATCAATAACGACCTTGGCAATGTGCTGATGAAGGAAATGACAGAGGCCGACCAGGGTTTCAATGCCGTATTCATGATGCTCGACTCTGGAGCCCGTGGTAGTAAAGACCAGATTCGTCAGCTTTCAGGTATGCGTGGTCTGATGGCCAAACCGCAGAAAGCTGGTGCTGAGGGTGCACAGATTATTGAGAACCCAATTCTGTCGAACTTTAAGGAAGGTATGTCAGTGCTGGAGTACTTCATCTCTACCCATGGTGCACGTAAGGGTCTTGCCGATACCGCTATGAAAACAGCCGACGCCGGTTATCTGACACGTCGTCTGGTTGACGTTTCCCATGATGTGATCATCAATGAGGAAGACTGTGGTACACTGCGCGGACTCGTTTGCACTGCATTGAAGAATGGTGATGAAGTCATTTCAACTCTCTATGAGCGCATTATCGGTCGTGTATCTGTTCATGATATTATTCATCCTTCAACCGGAGAACTTATCGTTGCTGCCGGTGAGGAAATAACTGAGCCAATTGCACAGGCTATTGAAGATTCGCCCATTGAGAGTGTTGAAATCCGTTCTGTGCTTACTTGTGAGTCGAAGCATGGTGTCTGCATGAAGTGTTACGGACGCAACCTTGCCACTCGTCGTATGGTACAGAAGGGTGAGGCTGTCGGTGTGATTGCTGCTCAGGCTATTGGTGAACCAGGTACACAGCTTACTCTTCGTACGTTCCACGCCGGCGGTGTGGCTGCCAATGCTGCTGCCAATGCCAGCATCGTGGTGAAAAATGACTCTCGTATCGAATTTGAGGAAGTACGTACCGTACCATTTGATGAAGATGGTCGCGAATGTGAGATGGTTGTCAGCCGTCTGGGTGAAGTACGTTTCGTAGATCCCAATACCAATATCGTTCTTTCTTCGATGAACGTACCTTACGGTTCTTCTCTCTATTTCAAGCATGGAGCTTTGGTTAAGAAGGGCGACAAACTTGCACAGTGGGATCCGTTTAACGCCGTCATCGTTTCTGAATACGCAGGAACCTTGAAGTTCCACGATGTAATTGAAGGTATTACTTACCGTGCCGAGACCGACGAAACCACAGGTCTTACTGAAAAGATTGTCACCGAGTCGAAAGACAAGTCTAAGGTACCTACCTGTGATATTATTGACGCTAACGGTGAGGTTGCTGGAACATACAACTTCCCTGTGGGTGGTCACGTAGTAGTTGAAGATGGTCAGACTATTAAAACTGGTGAGACCCTCGTTAAGATTCCTCGTGCAGCTGCCAAGGGTGGTGACATTACCGGTGGTCTGCCTCGAGTAACAGAGTTGTTCGAGGCACGTAACCCAAGTAACCCTGCCATTGTATCTGAAATTGATGGTGAGGTAACCATGGGTAAGGTGAAGCGCGGTAACCGTGAAATCATCGTTACATCAAAGACTGGTGAGCAGCGCAAGTATCTCGTATCGTTGTCTAAGCAGATTCTGGTACAGGAACACGATGCCGTACGTGCAGGAACTCCGCTGTCAGATGGTGTTATTACTCCAGCAGACATCCTTGCTATCAAGGGTCCCACGGCTGTACAGGAATATATCGTGAATGAAGTACAGGATGTGTATCGTCTGCAGGGTGTGAAGATTAACGATAAGCACTTCGAGATTATCGTACGCCAGATGATGCGTAAGGTACAGATCAACGATCCAGGCGATACCTCATTCCTTGAGCAGGAGATTGTTGATAAACTCGACTTTGCAGAAGAGAACGATCGTATCTGGGGCAAGAAAGTTGTTGTAGATGCTGGTGACTCAGAGAACCTTCAGAAAGGTCAAATTGTTACCGCACGCAAACTGCGCGACGAGAACTCAATGCTGAAGCGTCGCGACCTTAAATTGGTTCAGGTACGTGATGCTGTTGCTGCTACCTCTACCCAGATTCTGCAGGGTATCACCCGTGCCGCTCTTCAGACCAAGTCGTTCATGTCGGCTGCATCGTTCCAGGAAACCACTAAGGTGCTCAACGAAGCTGCTATCCGTGGTAAGGTTGATTACCTTGAGGGCATGAAGGAGAATGTGATTACTGGTCACTTGATTCCAGCCGGAACTGGTCTTCGCGAATTTGAAAAGATTATCGTAGGCTCGAAAGAAGAGTATGAGCGCATGCAAGCTAATAAGAAAAATGTGCTTGACTTTGCCAACGAACCTGCAATGGACGAGAAATAATTCTCGCTCCTGACTAATATATCAAAGTGCTGCTATTGTCTGAAAGGACGGTAGCAGCGTTTTTTTTGTATGTTATTTCTATATAGGCATGTTATTTCTATATAGGCATCATGCTTAGTTGGATTTGGCTTCTCTGCAAAGTTCCTTTCAATTTGGTCCTGTCGATAGTATTGTTATCCCTTCGGATCATTCCTGGGTATTGAGTAAACTATTAAGAACGCATACATGATGCCTACTATAAATACTTGAATTATTCCTTTGTTATTAGCACGATTATTCGTAAATTCGCACATGAAAACTAATTCATGAAATGTTAAAAGTATAAATGAATTGAATATGGAGAATATGTTAAACTTGTGCCGAGAACGTTTCTCGGTTCGTAAATTTACTTCCGAGACAGTATCTCATGAGGATTTAGAATATGTGATGGAATGTGTGCGTATGGCCCCATCTGCTGTCAATAAACAGCCTTGGCATTGGATCGCGGTGAGGAGCGACGAAGGCAAAAGCAAGTTGCAGGAGTGTTATGATCGTGAATGGTTCAAGACTGCTCCGATGTATATTATCGGCATGAAGAATGTTGAGGAAAACTGGGTTCGCAAGTATGATGGTAAACCACATGGTGACGTTGATGTGGCCATTGCTGCAGAGCATTTATGTCTGGCTGCTACAGAGCGTGGACTTGGTACATGTTGGGTGTGCAATTATGATACAGATAAGATGCAACAATATTTTGGTCGTGACGGTTTTGAAGTTGTGGTGGTAGTTCCTATAGGACATGTTGCTCCTGACTGTCCGAAAGCGGAGAAAAAGCGCAAGCCATTAACGGATATTATGGATGTGATATAAAAATATCTGGTTTATCCGGGAAATGGAGTAATCAAATCAATATAGAACAAAACAAAACTGCTGAACATTTTTTGTATATTTGAACAACCACAAACGAATATATGATAATGGACAGCAGTTTTCTTTTGTCATGCATGAGCTTTATAGTCTTGAACGTATAAAAAGACTTGTATAGTAGGTAGCCTCATATCAATCCAGAATTTGAGTTTTCGGAAATAAATCGAACATCGAACACTTGTCATGCCGTAATCTGTTGTATGATAGCGGTTTTAGATGGTGTTCGGCGTTCGTATTTTGAGGGTTTCCGAACACCAATCGAACACCAACGAACACCCGCAAAACCTTCATGTCAACATTCCTATCATCTAAATGCAAGTTAATCAAAAGCGCGCTTTTATTATAAATAAGGTATAGCCCGATATTTTGCCAAAGCATTTCAATATTAGGCAAAAGTATTGCCCAACGTTTGGCAAGAGTGTTTTCAACGTTTGTTAAAGGTATTATCCAATGTTTGGCAAGAGTGTTTTCAACGTTTGATAAAGGTGTTATCCAACGTTTGATAAAGGTGTTATCCAACGTTTGATAAAGGTGTTATCCAACGTTTGATAAAGGTGTTATCCAACGTTTGATAAAGGTGTTATCCAACGTTTGATAAAAGTGTTATCCAACGTTTGGCAAGGTGTTGATAAATATCAAGCCGTTCATCATCAAGCAGGAACAACCAATTTCTCCAGAGATGTGATGGCTTACCAACAGATGATAGAATGGTGGTCGATAATGCCGTTATAAGATTTTCGACCACCCACTTAATCGTATATCTTACAATGTGTTATCCCATATCGGTGGTCGATGGTCGATTATTTGCTACGTCGCGTGTGCGTGCATACGTGTGTACGCACGCATACCTTATTATATGGATGTTATACCAAATATCATTTCATGGATGTATAATTTGTGGATAAAGAAAATAATGTATCACCTTGCATCCGGAAACGCTTATGTATTGGTGAAATGAGAAGAAATCAAAGAAAAAGTAGAATTTAACTCTTATTATTTTTATATGAAACAAAAATTAAACTGTTGCAAATTTGTTGGTATGCTCTTGGCTTTTACCGCCATCTCCTGCTCTGAGAGCGATGGGTTGCAGAACAACGGTATGTCTGACAAGAAGATTTGCTTTACTGCTATGTTGCAGAAAGGATGGAACGGAGGTGAAAAAACTCGTGGGGCTGTGTCTGAGTCGGCAGCACTTGCCCAAGAGCAGATGGTGCTAGAGGCAGAAGGCCAACTCGACACCCTCTCTATCGCATGCTATTGAAACTGACAATGAAGAATTGAGGGGGGGATAATTACCCTCCCCTGTACACAAACCCGTTGCGCATTAAATGATGCCGCTGAGGTAGGGAATTTCGGCGTGAGTGCCGTTTACACCAAAGGTTCTACTATTTCTTCCTTATATCATGATCAGCAAGTCACCAAGAGCGGTAACAACTGGTTTACCGCAGGCAACGAGATGTGGCCTACCGAAGGATCTCTGTCGTTTTATGCTTATGCACTTTATCAGCGTGCCGCCTTGTCTTATATATCTACAGCTGCTGATTTCGCCAAGAATAAAGTCATCCGCTACGTGGCAGATACGGATATAGACCATCACCCCGATTTTATTGTAGCCAAAAACGAAGCTATTGCTTATAACATTTCTACTGCCAGCAAACTTGTGGTGCTTGCTTTCAGCCATACCCTTACTGCCCTTACCTTTGCCGTAGATGCAGAAATGATATCAGGAAAGGTGAAACGTATCACTATAAAAGGAGTGAATGGACAGAGTGACTATGATTTTGCTCCCATTCTCGTTAGGTTTGAACGGTTCCTCGTCGTGTATTCGAAAGTTTCTCGTTCGACTCTCGATCCTCTTTCGTTCGGTCTTCGACATATCCTCGTTCGGTTCTCGATCGGTCTTCGATAGACTAACGAATGACGAATGAGAAGCAATCGTGTGTTAAGCGAAAAAGCATGGTTCTTCTGTTGTATCCAGTTGGGGGCGTTGGAAGTGATGCCTGTTAATATAATTGCGTTGTTTTATATTGTACGATAAATGGCTTGTTGCAATGGTATCTTTTTGTTTTGGAAATCATCCTTAGGTACGGTTGCAAAGATACAACATCACAAAACCCAAATGTGCGTCCTTGTCCGTCTTTGAGATTGTTTTTAGGTTCTATTAACTTTTCTACGGATTTTTTATAAGTTCTGCACATTGAATAGCAAAACGCTTTTGATAAAAGATCAGTAGTCAATCAATAAGTTGCCATATCGTTTATTGATAACAATCCTTAATCGGTTGTCTGATGGTCTGTGAGTATCATTTGTCGCAGTTTGCAATCTTTAGTTCTTTATAATGCAATTCTGTTGGTGCAGGTATTGATGGCTTTATGGGAGTATATATAATGAAAATGGTCTTTTCTGCTTGACGTTAGAGATATTCCATCAATACGTCCCATACGGCGATGATGTGGCAGATGCTGCCAGCTAAGACGAAGAAGTGGAAAACGCTGTGCATATATCGTTTTTTGTTGAGCGAATAGAATACTGCACCGGTAATATAGGCTACTCCTTCAGCAATAATCCATGCCACAGCAGCAGTAGATACGGAGTCGATCAATGGCTTGAATGCCACAAGAACAGAAAGGCCCATGCCTACGAAACAAAATGTCTCAAGATTAGAATGCTCCTTGAGCTTGATGAAACTGATGGCGGTGCCGACTATGGCACAAAGCCACACAAAGGTGAACAGCGACCATCCCCAGTAGCCTTGGCTGCGTAGCGCAATAAGTGTAAGAGGGGAGTAGCTGCCTGCTATGTGCCAGTAGATGGCAGCGTGGTCCCATTTGCGCAACCGTTCTTTCCACTTTGAATGCCTGGGGAGTGCATGGTATGCTGTGGATGCCATATATGATCCTAACATGCCAAAGAGATAGAGACACACGCCGAGGCGTGCCCAAGGGTTGTCACCTTTGAATGCCATGACGAGAAACACAATGCCGAACGCCAAGCCTAATAGTATGCCGCCAGCGTGTGACCATGTGTTCCAAAGTTCTTCTTTATGTGTGTATCTTATAGCCATCGTTTGCAAAGATACGAAATATTTTTGGTTTATTAGGAAAATGAAGTGATAAAGTCTGAATAATAATATTTTGTTTCGTATATATTATATGGATCGCATGCTTCTATACGCGCGTACATTATATTATCGTGTATTCATTTGATAGAGTTTGAACTTACCTAAGGTTTATGTTGGACTTGCTTGGGACTTGCTTGGGACTTGCTTGGGACTTGCTTTGTACGTCTTCAGAAGTTTCGTGTGTAGAAAAGTAGTGACGACCCGAATGCATCCCGAATGCATACCGAAGCCCGATGACGCTTGTGCGAGAAAAGGCGGTAAGGATTTCCTTCTTGTGCGAGATTAGCAAGTGCGGCTTGCTTTACTTGGAATGATGTGAGGACTGTGTTGCTGTGGGCGGAAACAAATTTGTGGTTGAGTTGACAAAAGCTTGCTGATGAGTTATGATAATCCTCTCTTTCTCTGTTTTTATAGAACTTTCATCTGTTAAATATTGCAAAAACACTTATAAAATGTTAAATAATAAAAATGCAGGTGGTATTTGTCTCTTATATATTAGGTAGTTAGGCAAAAAGTTAGTACCTTTGCACCCCAAAAGCGCCTAATATCAATGGGGTAGCTATGTCAAGTTGAGTAATAACAAACAATATAATAAATTAAAAAACAAACAATTATGCCTACAATTTCACAATTGGTAAGAAAAGGCAGAAAGGTGCTCGTTGAGAAGAGCAAATCTCCCGCTTTGGATTCATGTCCTCAGCGTCGTGGAGTTTGCGTTCGTGTATATACAACGACTCCTAAGAAGCCTAATTCGGCTATGCGTAAGGTAGCCCGTGTACGTCTGACAAACCAGAAAGAGGTAAACTCTTACATTCCTGGAGAAGGACACAACTTGCAGGAGCACTCAATCGTTCTCGTTCGCGGTGGACGTGTGAAGGACCTTCCTGGTGTACGTTATCACATCGTTCGTGGTACTCTTGATACCGCAGGTGTTGCAAGCCGTACACAGCGTCGTTCTAAGTATGGTGCTAAGCGTCCTAAGGCCAAGAAATAATAGCCGGTGAGGGTTATTTGGCTCGAAAAATCAAAAGTAAAACGTTTTGCTGGAGAATTGTTATAGACAGGTTGAGTAAATGCTCATGTGAGAGCGTTGAAGAACAAGCAAGAACAGCCCCACGCAGACAACAAAACAAAAAAACAAAAAATGAGAAAAGCAAAACCAAAGAAGCGTGTGATCCTTCCAGATCCAGTCTTCAATGACAAAAAAGTGTCTAAGTTCGTTAACCATCTGATGTATGATGGTAAGAAATCAATCTCTTATGAGATTTTCTACAATGCTCTTGAAACCGTAAAGGGTAAGATGCAGAATGAAGAGAAATCTGCTCTTGAGATTTGGAAGCAGGCTCTCGACAACATCACTCCTCAGGTTGAGGTTAAGAGTCGTCGTATCGGTGGTGCAACCTTTCAGGTTCCTACTGAAATCCGTCCCGATCGCAAGGAGAGTATCTCTATGAAGAATATGATTTCTTTTGCACGCAAGCGTAGCGGTAAGTCAATGGCTGACAAGCTTGCTGCTGAGATTATGGACGCATTTAACAATCAGGGTGGTGCCTACAAGCGCAAGGAGGACATGCATCGCATGGCTGAGGCTAACCGTGCTTTTGCCCACTTCAGATTCTAATTATAATACAAGGAGAAGAAAGAAATGGCAAATCGCGACTTACATTTGACTCGTAATATCGGTATTATGGCTCACATCGATGCCGGTAAAACCACTACTTCTGAGCGTATCCTTTTCTATACAGGAAAGACTCATAAGATTGGTGAGGTGCACGATGGCGCTGCTACCATGGACTGGATGGCTCAGGAGCAGGAGCGTGGTATCACTATTACCTCTGCTGCTACTACCTGTAACTGGACTTGGCAGGGTAAATCATTCAAAATCAACTTGATTGACACTCCAGGACACGTTGACTTCACTGCTGAGGTTGAGCGTTCACTGCGTGTTCTTGACGGAGCTGTTGCTACTTATAGTGCTGCTGACGGTGTACAGCCTCAGTCAGAAACTGTTTGGCGTCAGGCAGATAAGTACAATGTTCCACGTATCGGTTATGTAAACAAGATGGACCGTTCTGGTGCTGACTTCTTTGAGACTGTACAGCAGATGCGCGACATTCTTGGTGCTAACCCTGTAGTTATCCAGGTGCCCATTGGTGCTGAGGAGAACTTTAAAGGTGTGGTTGACCTTATCAAGATGAAGGCTATCCTGTGGCACGACGAGACCATGGGTGCTGAATATGATTTAGAGGAAATTCCTGCTGATCTTCAGGATGAGTGCGACGAGTGGCGTAATAAGCTGCTTGAAGCTGCCGCTGAATATGATGAGGCCTTGATGGAGAAATACTTTGATGATCCTAACTCAATCACTGAGGATGAGGTTATCGCCGCTATCCGTAAGGGTTGTGTAAGCATGGCCTGCACTCCTATGGTTTGTGGTTCTTCATATAAGAACAAGGGCGTACAGCCTCTGCTCGACTATGTTTGTGCATTCCTCCCATCTCCTATCGACATTGAGGTAGTTAAGGGTACTAACCCTGATACTGATGAGGAAGAAGATCGTAAGCCCAGCGAGACAGAGCCTACTTCAGCTCTTGCGTTCAAGATTGCTACCGACCCATACATGGGCCGTCTGGTATTCTTCCGCGTTTACTCAGGTAGCGTAAAAGCTGGTTCTTACGTTTACAACCCACGTTCAGGTAAGAAAGAGCGTATCAGCCGTCTGTTCCAGATGAACTCAAACAAGGAAATTCCTATGGAGTCTATCGACGCTGGTGATATCGGTGCGGGTGTTGGTTTCAAGGATATCCGTACTGGTGATACTCTCTGTGATGAAGATCATCCTATCGTACTTGAGTCTATGAGTTTCCCTGATACTGTGATTTCTATTGCCGTAGAACCTAAGTCACAGGCCGACATTGCTAAGCTTGACAATGGTCTTGCTAAGCTTGCCGAGGAAGACCCAACCTTTACTGTCCGTACTGATGAGCAGAGTGGTCAGACTATTATCTCAGGTATGGGTGAGCTTCACCTCGATATTATCATCGACCGTCTGAAGCGCGAATTCAAAGTAGAATGTAACCAGGGTAAGCCTCAGGTTAACTACAAAGAAGCCATCACCAAGACGGTTAACCTCCGTGAGGTTTATAAGAAGCAGTCAGGTGGTCGCGGTAAGTTCGCTGACATCATTGTTAATGTTGGACCAGTTGATGACGATTGGGATATCAAGGAGAATGGTGGACTTCAGTTCGTCAACGAAGTTAAGGGTGGTAACATTCCTAAGGAATTCATTCCATCAATCCAGAAAGGATTTGAGACAGCCATGAAGAACGGTATCCTCGGTGGTTACCCCGTTGATTCACTTAAGGTAGTTGTTGTTGACGGTTCGTTCCACCCAGTTGACTCTGACCAGCTCTCATTCGAAATCGCCGCTCAAATGGCTTATAAGGAAGCTTGTGCACAGGCTAAGCCCGTACTTATGGAGCCTATCATGAAACTCGAAGTTGTTACTCCAGAGGAGAACATGGGTGACGTGATCGGTGACTTGAACAAGCGTCGTGGCCAGGTAGAAGGAATGGAAGAAGGTCGCAGCGGTGCTCGCATCGTTAAGGCTCAGGTACCTCTGTCAGAGATGTTCGGTTATGTAACCGCTCTCCGTACCATTACTTCTGGTCGTGCAACCAGTTCTATGGAATATGATCACCACGCTCCTCTGTCAAGCACATTGGCTAAGGCTGTGCTCGAGGAAGTTAAGGGACGTGCCGATCTCGTATAATGCAATTTAGGAGTGCCGCTGAGCAAATGACTCTTTAGCGGCCTCCTTTCAATATTTTTATTCATCAATTTATAATTCAAGACAAATGAGTCAGAAAATTCGTATCAAGCTGAAGTCTTATGACCACAAGTTGGTTGACAAGTCTGCAGAGAAAATCGTGAAAGCTGTTAAGGCTACAGGCGCTATCATCAGCGGTCCTATCCCCTTGCCAACCCACAAGCGCATCTTCACTGTTAACCGTTCAACCTTCGTTAACAAGAAATCTCGCGAGCAGTTCCAGCTCTCAGATTACAAACGTCTGATTGACATCTACAGCTCTACAGCAAAAACTGTTGATGCTTTGATGAAGCTCGAACTCCCCAGCGGTGTTGAAGTTGAGATCAAGGTCTAGTAACGATTAAGTAAGATACAAAAACGAATTTATTTATTATTATTAAAAAGTAATTGAAATGCCAGGATTAATTGGAAAGAAAATCGGAATGACATCCGTATTCAGTGCCGACGGTAAGAATGTACCGTGCACTGTTATCGAAGCCGGTCCTTGTGTTGTTACTCAAGTAAAGACCGTCGAGAAAGACGGTTATGCTGCCCTTCAGCTGGCCTTTGGTGACAAGAAAGAAAAGAACACCACTAAGGCTATGCAAGGTGTATTCAAGAAAGCAGGTACAACACCTAAGGCTCACTTGGCCGAGTTCAAATTTGACGAAGAGCACAATCTCGGTGATGTTATCACTGTAGAGTTGTTTAGCGACAATGACTTCGTTGACGTTGTAGGAACTTCTAAGGGTAAGGGTTTCCAGGGCGTTATGAAGCGTCATGGCTTCGGTGGTGTTGGTCAGGCTACCCACGGTCAGGATGACCGCGCACGTAAGCCAGGTTCTATCGGTGCATGTTCGTACCCTGCTAAGGTGTTTAAGGGAATGCGCATGGGCGGTCACATGGGTAGTGAGCGCGTAACCACGCAGAATCTCAAAGTATTGAAAGTAATACCGGAACACAATCTTATCCTTGTCAAAGGTAGTGTTGCTGGTTGTAATGGTTCAACCGTTTTAATTCAGAAGTAAGCAATGGAAATTAACGTATTAGATATCAATGGTCAGGAGACCGGAAGAAAGGTTACGTTAAACGAATCTATCTTCGGAATTGAACCAAATGACCACGTTCTTTATTTGGACGTAAAGCAGTATCTCGCTAACCAGCGTCAGGGTACACATAAGGCTAAGGAAAGAAGTGAGCATGCAGGTTCAACCCGTAAGCTCGGTCGTCAGAAAGGTGGCGGCGGTGCACGTCATGGTGATATTAACTCTCCTCTGTTGCGTGGTGGTGGTCGCGTATTCGGTCCCCGTCCGCGTGACTATCGTTTCAAACTCAACAAAAAAGTAAAGGTTCTTGCACGTAAGTCTGCTCTGTCTTACAAGGCACAGGAGAATGCAATCATTGTTGTTGAAGACTTCAATTTTGAGGTTCCAAAAACTAAAGATTTCATAAAAGTTGCTAAAAATCTTAAAGTTGAGGGCAAAAAACTGCTGATGGTTTTGCCAGAAGCAAATAAAAATGTATATTTGTCAGCTCGTAATTTGCAGCGCTCTGAAATTGCCCTTGCAGCACAGCTCAATTCATACAAAGTTTTGAATGCTGATGTGATGGTGATCACTGAGAATTCGCTCAAGGCTATCGAGGCTGTTTTAAACAAATAAAGGAGACATAGAATATGACATATATCATCAAGCCTCTGATTTCAGAGAAAATGAATAATATCACAGAGAAGTCTTCTGCTGACAGAACTTTCAAGGCTAAGACCGGTGCCCACAAGGGTGAGATGGTTACTAAGAAGGCTCAGGCAAAATACGGTTTTATCGTAAAGCCTGAAGCCAAAAAGCTTGAGATTAAGTCAGAGGTCGAAGCTCTGTATAATGTTACAGTAGAGAATGTGAACACACTTCGCTATGCCGGCAAGCGCTCTCAGCGTTACACCAAGGCAGGACTCGTGAGAGGTCAGAAGAATGCGTTCAAGAAGGCAATCGTTACTCTTAAGGAGGGCGACACTATTGATTTTTATAGCAATATTTAAAATAAAAAATGGCAGTACGTAAATTTAAACCCGTTACTCCGGGTCAAAGACACAAGATTATTGGCACGTTCGAGGATATTACTGCATCCGTGCCAGAGAAGTCTCTCGTTTACGGTAAGCGTTCTACCGGTGGTCGAAACAACACCGGTAAGATGACCGTTCGTTATATGGGCGGTGGTCACAAGAAGAAGTATCGTTTGGTCGACTTCAAGCGAGAGAAAGATGGTGTTCCAGCCGTAGTAAAGACAATTGAATACGATCCGAACCGTTCGGCTCGTATTGCATTGCTTTTCTATGCTGATGGTGAAAAACGTTATATCATTGCTCCTAACGGACTGCAGGTTGGTGCAACCTTGATGTCAGGAGAGGATGCAGCGCCTGAGGTAGGTAATGCACTCCCATTGGCTAACATTCCCGTTGGTACCGTCATCCACAACATTGAGATGCGTCCCGGTCAAGGTGCTAAGCTCGTTCGTTCGGCTGGTAATTTCGCTCAGTTGACTTCTCGTGAGGGCAGTTATTGTGTTATTAAGCTTCCTTCAGGAGAGACTCGTCAGATTCTCTCTGCTTGTAAGGCTACAGTTGGTAGTGTAGGAAACTCTGACCACGCACTTGAGCAGTCTGGTAAGGCTGGTCGCTCACGCTGGTTGGGCCGTCGTCCTCACAACCGTGGTGTTGTTATGAACCCGCATGATCACCCAATGGGTGGTGGTGAAGGACGTCAGTCTGGAGGTCACCCACGTTCACGCAAGGGCTTGTACGCTAAGGGTCTCAAGACTCGTGCACCTAAGAAGCTTTCAAACAAGTATATTATTGAAAGAGCTAACAAGAAGTAATCACGAAGTTAATTAGAGTAAATTATGAGTCGTTCATTAAAAAAAGGCCCTTACATCAACGTATCTCTCGAGAAGAAAGTTCTTGCCATGAATGAGAGTGGCAAAAAGAGTGTCGTTAAGACATGGGCTAGAGCTTCAATGATTTCCCCCGATTTCGTGGGACATACAGTTGCAGTTCACAACGGAAATAAGTTCATTCCTGTTTACATTACTGAAAACATGGTTGGTCACAAGCTCGGAGAGTTTGCCCCCACTCGTCGCTTCGGCGGACATGCTGGTAATAAGAAATAACAGGCTAATCCACCAGAAATAAAAAGAATAAAATAATGGGAGCAAGAAAAAAAATTGCGGCTAATAAAAGACAAGAAGCCAAAAAGACACAGTATTTTGCAAAGCTGAAAGGTGTTCCTTCTTCTCCACGCAAGATGCGCTATGTCGTTGATATGATTCGAGGCATGGAAGTTAATCGTGCACTTGGCGTACTGAGATTCTCGAAGAAGGCCGCTTCGGCTGACGTTGAGAAACTTTTGCGTTCAGCTATTGCCAACTGGGAAGCCAAAAACGATCGCAAGGCTGAAGATGGCGAACTTTACGTAACACGCGTCTTCGTTGATGAAGGTGTTACAATGAAACGTATGAGACCGGCACCTCAGGGTCGTGGATACCGCATTCGTAAGCGTTCTAACCACGTTACTCTGTTTGTTGATGCTAAAACTAATGATAAATAATAAGTATGGGACAGAAAATAAATCCAATTAGCAACCGTCTTGGAATTATCAAAGGTTGGGATTCAAATTGGTTCGGAGGCAAGGACTTCGGAGATAACTTGGTAGAGGATCAGAAAATCCGCAAGTACCTCAACGAACGTCTGGCTAAAGCTAGCGTATCAAAAATTGTCATCGAACGTACATTGAAGCTCGTTACCATTACTATTTGTACCGCTCGCCCCGGTATTGTCATTGGTAAAGGTGGACAGGATGTCGATAAATTGAAAGAGGAACTGAAGAAGCTCTATGATAAAGAGATTCAAATCAATATCTTCGAAGTGAAGAGACCTGAGCTCGATGCAACAATCGTTGCCAACAACATCGCTCGCCAGATAGAAGGCAAAATCGCTTACCGCCGTGCTATCAAGATGGCTGTTGCTAACACCATGCGTGCAGGAGCAGAAGGTATTAAAGTACAGATCTCCGGTCGTTTGAACGGTGCTGAAATTGCACGCAGCGAAATGATCAAAGAAGGTCGTACTCCACTCCACACTTTCCGTGCTGATATTGACTACTGCCAGGCAGAGGCTCTTACAAAAGTTGGACTGCTGGGATTGAAGGTTTGGATTTGCCGTGGAGAAGTTTACGGTAAGGTTGATCTGGCTCCAAACTTCACTCAGGAGAAAGGCATGGGTCGCTCTAATGGTGGTAACAATGGTGGCAGAAAGTTCCGTAATAGAAAAAAGTAATTAACGTTAAAGTAAGAAGCTAACATGTTACAGCCTAAGAGAGTAAGATATAGAAGACCTCAAGATGGACGTGGCAATAAAGGCAACGCTCACAGAGGTACGCAACTGGCCTTCGGTTCTTTCGGTATCAAGACACTTGACGCCAAGTGGATTGACAGCCGTCAGATTGAGGCAGCCCGTGTTGCTATCAACCGTTATATGAACCGTGAAGGTCAGGTATGGATCCGCATCTTCCCCGACAAACCTATCACCCGCAAGCCTGCTGATGTACGTATGGGTAAAGGTAAAGGTGACCCCGCAGGATGGGTTGCTCCGGTAACTCCCGGACGCATCCTCTTCGAGGTTGAAGGTGTTCCTTTTGAGACAGCCAAAGAGGCTCTTCGCCTCGGCGCTCAGAAGTTGCCTGTTAAGACTAAGTTTGTTGTTCGACGTGATTACGATAAAAACGCTTAATTTATGAAGACAAAGGAAATCAAAGAGCTCGAGACCAAAGAATTGGCCGAGAAATTGGAGACTGAAGTTGCCAAGTACAACATGATGAAGATTAATCATGCAGTAACTCCTGTGGAAAATCCATCTCAGATTAAAGCAGCACGTCGTGATATCGCTCGTATGAAGACGGAGCTCCGTCAAAGAGAACTTAACAAATAATAATGGTTCAGATGGAAACAAGAAATTTAAGAAAGACAAGACAGGGTGTTGTCATCAGCAACAAAATGGATAAAACCATTGTTATTGCCGCTAAGTTCAAAGAGAAGCACCCTATTTATGGTAAGTTTGTCCAGAAGACAAAGAAGTACCATGCTCATGATGAGAATAACGAGTGCAACGTAGGTGACACCGTTCTTGTTATGGAGACCCGTCCCTTGTCGAAGACAAAGAGATGGAGATTAGTACAAATCGTAGAAAAAGCTAAGTAATTATGATACAAGCAGAATCAAGACTGACAGTAGCAGACAACAGCGGCGCTCGCGAGGCCCTTTGCATTCGTGTATTGGGTGGTACACGCCGTCGTTATGCAAGTGTAGGTGATGTGATCGTTGTTGCTATCAAGAACGCCATCCCTACTAGTGATGTTAAAAAGGGTGCAGTATCAAAGGCTTTGGTTGTTCGCACAAAGAAAGAGATTCGTCGTGCTGATGGTTCTTATATCCGTTTCGACGATAATGCTTGTGTGCTTTTGAACAATGCTGGTGAGCTCCGCGGAAGCCGTATTTTCGGTCCTGTTGCACGTGAGTTGCGTGCTGTAAATATGAAGGTCGTTTCACTGGCACCTGAGGTTCTTTAACATTATAAAGTATTAAAGAAATGAGTAAGTTACATATTAAAAAAGGTGATGAGGTAATCGTCCTCGCTGGTAAGAATAAAAACAGCAAGGGAAAGGTGCTCAAAGTCTTGGTAAAGGAAGAAAAGGCTATTGTTGAAGGAGTCAATATGGTTTCTAAGAGCACTAAGCCTAATGCCCAGAACCCTCAGGGAGGTATTATCAAGCAAGAAGCTCCTATTCATATCTCAAATATTAGTCTGATTGACCCGAAGAGCGGTAAGCCTACTCGTGTTTCTATCAAACATGATGGCAAAAACGTAATCCGTGTCTCTAAAAAGTCAGGGGAGGAAATTAAGTAATGGATACAGCACAGTTAAAGAAAGAGTATAAGGAGAAAATTGCTCCAGCTCTCCAGAAGCAGTTCAACTACACTTCAGCCATGCAGATTCCTGTCCTGAAGAAAATTGTTATCAACCAGGGTTTGGGTGATGCAACTCAGGATAAGAAAATCATTGATGTTGCTATCAATGAAATTTCTACTATCGCTGGACAGAAGGCCGTTGCAACCTATTCCAAGAAGGATATTGCTAACTTCAAACTTCGTAAGAAGATGCCTATCGGTGTTATGGTAACTTTGCGTCGTGAGCGTATGTATGAGTTCCTTGAGAGACTCGTACGTGTTGCTTTGCCTCGTATCCGTGACTTCAAGGGTATCGAAAGCAAGTTTGATGGTCGTGGTAACTATACTCTTGGTGTTCAGGAGCAGATTATCTTCCCTGAAATCAACATTGACTCAGTGGACCGCATCCAGGGTATGAACATTACCTTCGTTACTTCGGCTACTACCGACGAAGAAGGTTATGCTCTCCTCAAAGCTTTCGGTCTGCCATTCAAAAACGCTAAAAAAGATTAATAGATATGGCAAAAGAATCTATGAAGGCTCGCGAGGTAAAGCGTGCTAAGATGGTTGCTCAATACGCCGAGAAACGTGCTGCCCTGAAGAAAATCATCGCAACAACAGAGGATCCCGCAGAAGCTTACGAGGCAGCTCGTAAACTTCAAAGCATTCCTAAGAATGCTAATCCTATCCGTCTGCACAACCGTTGCAAGATTACAGGACGCCCCAAAGGTTATATGCGTCAGTTTGGACTGTCGCGTATTCAGTTCCGTGAGATGGCCTCAAACGGTCTGATTCCAGGCGTAAAGAAAGCAAGTTGGTAATCAACATTTGAATCGAAAGAGATTATTTATTTAATATTGTCGGGGTTGTCCCGATTAATTAAACATTTTATTTTATGACAGATCCAATAGCAGATTATCTGACAAGACTCAGAAACGCAATTATGGCTCATCACCGTGTTGTTGAAGTTCCTGCGTCTAACTTGAAGAAGGAAATCACTAAGATCCTCTTCGAGAAGGGTTACATCTTGAACTACAAGTTCGTAGAAGATGGACCTCAGGGAAGTATCAAAGTTGCTTTGAAGTATGACCCTGCAACAAAGGCAAATGCCATTAAGTGTTTGAAACGCGTATCGACTCCAGGTCTTCGCAAATACACTGGCTACAAAGACATGCCGAGAGTTATTAACGGATTAGGTATTGCAATCTTATCTACATCCCAAGGTGTAATGACAGACAAAGAAGCTTCTGATTTGAAGATTGGTGGCGAAATACTTTGTTATGTATATTAAATTGGAGGAATAGCATATGTCAAGAATAGGTAAATTGCCAATTAGTATTCCTGCTGGTGTTACTGTAGCTCAGGGTCAGGATGGAATTGTAACCGTTAAGGGTCCCAAGGGTGAACTCTCTCAAAAGGTTGATTCTTCTATCAAGGTGACTATTGCTGATGGTCACGTTTCTTTCGAAATTGACGAGAATAGTCCTGTTAATCTCAAACAGAAACAGGCTTTCCATGGTCTTTACCGTGCCCTTGTACACAACATGGTTGTTGGTGTAAGTGAAGGTTATAAGAAGGAAATGGAACTGATCGGTGTAGGTTATCGTGTTTCAAACCAGGGTAATCTTATTGAGTTCTCTCTCGGTTATACTCACCCCATTTTCCTTCAGCTTCCAAGTGAAGTAAAGGTTGAGACTAAGTCTGAGCGCAACCAGAATCCTCAGATTGTACTTGAGTCTTGCGACAAACAGTTGCTCGGACTCATCTGTGCTAAGATTCGTTCTTTCCGTATGCCTGAACCTTATAAAGGAAAGGGTATCTTGTTCAAGGGCGAGGTTATCCGTCGTAAATCGGGTAAGTCAGCTTCAGCTAAGTAATAATCATTAAACGAATTGAAGATTATGACAACAAAGAAAGTAGAAAGACGAATTAAGATCAAATACAGAATTCGTAAGAACGTTTTCGGCACAGCCGAGCGTCCCCGCTTGAGCGTTTTCCGTAGTAACAAGCAGATTTATGCTCAGGTGATAAATGATTTGGAAGGTAAAACTCTTGCATCTGCATCTTCTCTCGGTCTTGAGGCTATGCCTAAGATCGAACAGGCTGAGAAGGTTGGCGAATTGGTAGCCCAGAAGGCCAAGGAGGCTGGCGTTGAAAGCGTAGTCTTTGACCGTAACGGTTATCTCTATCATGGCCGAGTAAAGTCTTTGGCTGATGCAGCTCGTAAAGGTGGACTTAATTTCTAAACGATTATGGCAATAAATAAAGTTAAAGTAAATAGTGACGTTGAGTTGAAAGACAGATTGGTTGCCATCAACCGTGTTACCAAAGTAACTAAGGGAGGTCGCACCTTTACTTTCGCAGCCATTGTTGTTGTCGGTGACGGCAACGGTATCATTGGTTGGGGTCTTGGCAAAGCTGGTGAAGTTACCGCAGCTATCGCCAAGGGTGTAGAAGCAGCCAAGAAGAATCTTGTAAAGGTTCCCGTACTCAAGGGAACCATTCCTCACGAGATGGAAGCACGTTACAGTGGTGCTCAGGTCTTCTTGAAGCCTGCAGCTGCTGGTACCGGTCTTGTTGCCGGTGGTGCTATGCGTGCTGTGCTTGAGAGCGTAGGTATTAAGGATATTCTGGCCAAGTCAAAGGGTTCTTCTAACCCTCACAACTTGGTTAAGGCAACAATCGTTGCTTTGAGCCAGATTCGTGATGCTTATACTATTGCCGGCACACGTGGAATCAGTATGGATAAAGTATTTAGAGGATAATAAGGAGATATTAACTATGGCAACAATTAAGATTAAGCAAATTAAAAGCAAAATCGGTTACCCTGTAGATCAGAAGCGTACTCTTCAGGCTCTTGGCCTTCGCAAGATCTCTCAGGTAGTTGAGGTGGAGGATACTCCTGTCATCCGTGGTATGGTACGTAAAGTCCATCACTTAGTGACTGTTATCGATTAATTATCATTTATTAAACAGATTCGAATATGAAACTTCATACTTTAAAGCCCGCAGAAGGCTCTACACATTCAAGCCGTCGAATCGGACGTGGTCCCGGTTCAGGTCTTGGTGGTACTTCTACGCGTGGACACAAGGGTGCAAAGGCTCGTTCAGGTTACAAGAGAAAGATTGGTTTCGAAGGTGGTCAGATGCCTCTTCAGCGTCGTGTTCCTAAGGCTGGTTTCAAAAATATCAACCACAAGGAGTATTTCGCAGTAAACCTTTCTACACTTCAGAAGCTTGCTGAAAAGCATGGTTATGCCAAGATTGGTGTTGCTGAACTCGTTGAAGCAGGTCTTACCAATGGTAAAGAGTTGGTTAAGGTTCTCGGAAACGGTGAACTGAAAGCCAAGGTAGATGTAGAAGCTAATGCATTCTCAAAAACTGCCGAAGAAGCAATCAAGGCAGTAGGTGGTAACGCAACAATTATCTAAAAAAGATGAAGAAGTTTATAGAGACACTGAAGAACATTTGGAAGATTGAGGATTTGCGTCAGCGCATCCTCATCACCTTCTTGTTTGTAGCAATATACCGTTTTGGTTCGTTCGTAGTTCTGCCTGGTATTAATCCTAGCATGCTCGACAAACTGCAGTCACAAACTCAAGGTGGCCTTATGTCACTTTTGGATATGTTCTCCGGTGGTGCATTTTCCAACGCATCAATTTTTGCGCTTGGAATCATGCCTTACATCTCTGCTTCTATCGTTATGCAGCTTCTTGCTGTTGCTGTACCTTATTTCCAAAAGATGCAGCGTGAAGGCGAGAGTGGCCGCAAAAAGATAATGACTTATACTCGGTATCTGACAGTAGGTATCCTGCTGTTTCAGGCACCGAGTTATCTCATTAACTTGAAAATGCAGGCTGGTCAAGCTTTGGCCTCGGGAATCAACTGGACGATTTTCTCAATCCCCGCATGTTTTATTCTCGCAGCAGGAAGTATGTTCATCCTTTGGTTGGGTGAGCGCATTACAGATAAAGGTATAGGCAATGGTATTTCTCTAATCATTATGATTGGTATCATCGCACGTCTGCCTCAAGCTTTCATCCAGGAAGTAGGCTCGCGTTTTACCGCTATTACCAGTGGTGGACTTGTGATGTTCCTTGTAGAGATTATCATTCTCTATGCAGTTGTTTGCGCATCTATCATTCTGGTACAGGGAGTTCGTAAGATTCCCGTACAGTACGCAAAACGTCTTGTAGGTAATAGTCAGGTTGGTGGTGCACGTCAGTACATCCCACTCAAGTTGTTTGCCGCCAATGTGATGCCAATTATCTTTGCTCAGGCATTGATGTTCATCCCCTTGGCATTTGTGCAGTATGCAGCTCCTGAGAATGCAAGTTGGTTTGTTCGTTCGTTGTTGAATCATCACAGTTGGACTTACAATATTATCTTTGCAGTTCTTATCATTCTATTCACCTATTTCTATACAGCTATTACGCTTAATCCAACCCAAATGGCTGAGGATATGAAACGTAACAATGGATTTATTCCTGGTATTAAGCCTGGAAAACCGACTGCTGATTACATCGACACTATTATGTCGCGTATCACATTCCCTGGTTCGTTGTTTATTGCTTTCATTGCTGTTATGCCCGCTTTGGCTGGATTGTTGAATGTTCAGGATGCCTTCTCTCAGTTCTTTGGTGGAACATCTTTGTTGATTCTTGTTGGTGTTGTTATTGATACACTCCAGCAGATTGAGAGTCACTTGTTGATGAAACACTACGATGGACTATTGAGTTCTGGCCGTATTCATGGACGTGGCGGTGTAGCAGCCTACTAATCTGTATGAAGATATTTCTAAAAACAGAGGACGAAATAAACTTGATGCGCGATGCTAACCAACTTGTTGGTAAAACGCTCGGGCATCTTGCGAAATATATTAAGCCTGGCGTAACGACCCTTCAGTTGGATCAGATGGCAGAGGAATTTATCCGTGACCATGGAGCTATTCCGACTTTTAAGGGATTTCCAAATCCATATGGAGGGCCGTTCCCTGCCAGTATTTGTACATCAGTCAATGATGTCGTAGTTCATGGAGTACCTAATGCACAGACCATATTAAAGGAAGGTGATATAATCTCCATTGATTGTGGTACGTTATTGAATGGATTTTGCGGTGACTCTTGCTATACGTTCTGCGTTGGGGAAGTCAGTGATGAAGTTAAGAAATTACTTCGCACAACTAAAGAATCTTTGTACAAAGGCATTGAAAATGCAGTTGCAGGAAATCATTTGGGTGACATCAGCAGTGCTGTTCAAGATCATTGTGAAGTACAAAATTACGGTGTTGTCCGTGAGTTAACCGGTCATGGTATTGGTCATGAGATGCATGAAGATCCTCCTGTACCTAATTATGGTCGTAGAGGAAACGGTATTCTCTTGAAGGCCAATATGTGTATAGCGATTGAACCGATGATAACGATGGGAAAACGCGAAATTTGGCTTGATGCCGATAAGTGGACCATTCGTACTCGAGATGGTAAACCTGCTGCACACTTTGAGCATACCATAGCAATTAGAAAAGGCAAGGCTGAAATTTTATCCTCATTTGAAGAAGTTGAAACGATAGAAGGAAAACAATATTAGTATGGCAAAACAAGGCGCTATTGAGCAAGATGGTACAATTGTCGAGGCATTGTCCAACGCAATGTTCCGAGTTGAATTGGCAAATGGTGTGCCCATTATAGCACACATTTCTGGTAAGATGCGTATGCATTATATCAAAATTCTTCCCGGAGACAAGGTGAAGGTTGAGATGAGCCCCTACGATCTTACTAAAGGACGAATTGTATTTAGATACAAATAAATAAGGAGAAAATTATAATGAAGACAAGAGCATCATTGAAAAAACGTACCCCAGAGTGCAAGATTGTACGTCGTAAGGGACGTCTGTTCGTTATCAACAAGAAAAACCCTAAGTATAAAATGCGTCAGGGCTAATGTTAAATAAGCATAAAGGATACATGAAGTTTCGCAAATTCTGTGTATCTTTGCATGCTTTTTAGCAGAAATTCGAATTTTAATTATTTATTTTAAGTAACAAATGGCAATTAGAATTGTTGGAGTAGATTTGCCCCAAGAGAAGCGTGGCGAAATCGCATTGACCTATATCTATGGTATTGGTCGAAGTAGTTCAGCAAAGATTTTGGACAAGGCCGGCGTGAGCCGCGACCTGAAAGTCAGCGAATGGAGTGACGACCAGGCAGCCAAGATCCGTGAGATTATCGGTGCTGAATTCAAAGTAGAAGGTGATCTTCGTAGTGAGATCCAGTTGAATATCAAGCGACTGATGGATATTGGTTGCTATCGTGGTGTCCGTCATCGTCACGGTCTTCCTGTTCGTGGTCAGAGCACCAAGAACAATGCACGTACCCGCAAGGGTAAGAAGAAGACTGTTGCAAACAAGAAGAAGGCCACGAAGTAATTCACAATTCACAAAAATCAGTAACAGTTAAGAATTAAGAATTATGGCAAAGAAAACAGTCACTTCAAAGAAAAGAAACGTGAAAGTAAATGCCCTTGGTCAGCTTCACGTACACAGTTCTTTCAATAACATTATTGTATCATTAGCCAACGATGAGGGTCAGGTTATTTCTTGGTCTTCCGCAGGTAAAATGGGTTTCCGTGGTTCTAAAAAGAACACTCCTTATGCTGCACAGATGGCTGCTGAGGATTGTGCAAAGGTCGCTTTTGACCTTGGTCTTCGCAAGGTTAAGGCCTATGTGAAAGGTCCCGGTAACGGTCGTGAGTCAGCTATCCGTGCGGTGCATGGTGCAGGAATTGAGGTTATCGAGATTATCGATGCAACTCCACTGCCACACAACGGATGTCGTCCTCCGAAGCGTCGTCGTGTATAATTGAAAGGAACATTATTATTATTTATTAGACATCTATTAAGATTATGGCAAGATATATTGGACCGAAATCAAAAATTGCTCGTCGATTTGGTGAAGCCATCTTCGGCGCAGACAAAGTTTTGTCCCGCAGGAACTTCCCTCCGGGACAGCATGGCAACAATCGCCGTCGCAAACAGTCGGAGTATGCTGTCATGTTGGCAGAGAAGCAGAAAGCCAAGTACACCTATGGTGTTCTTGAGCGTCAGTTCCGTAATTTGTTCGAGAAGTCAGCTAAAGCAGCTGGTATCACCGGTGAGGTTCTTCTCCAGCACTTGGAGAGCCGCCTTGACAATGTGGTGTTCCGCTTGGGTATTGCTCCCACTCGTGCCGCTGCCCGTCAGTTGGTTAGTCACAAGCACATTATCGTTGATGGCAATGTTGTGAACATTCCTTCTTATGCTGTTAAGCCTGGTCAGATAGTTGGTGTTCGTGAGAAGTCTAAGTCTCTCGAGGTTATCGACGCTGCCCTTGCAGGTTTCAACCACAGCAAATATCCTTGGATTGAATGGGATGAGCAGACCAAGAGTGGTAAGTATCTCCACGTTCCTGAACGTGCCGACATTCCTGAGAACATTAAGGAGCAGTTAATCGTTGAGTTGTACTCTAAATAAATCATTAAATTAATGGCGATATTAGCATTTCAAAAACCTGATAAAGTCGTAATGTTGGAGGCCAATGACAAGTTCGGCAAGTTCGAATTTCGTCCTCTTGAGCCAGGTTTTGGTGTAACCATTGGTAACGCCTTGCGCCGCATTCTTCTTTCATCGCTCGAGGGTTATGCAATCAACACCATTCGTATTGCTGGTGTTGAGCATGAATTCTCTTCAGTACCTGGTGTAAAGGAAGATGTAACCAACATTATCTTGAATCTGAAGCAAGTAAGATTCAAGCAAGTAGTGGAAGAATTCGAGAACGAAAAAGTCTCTATCACCGTTGAGAATTCTACCGAGTTCAAAGCTGGAGATATAGGTAAGTATCTGACTGGATTTGAAGTGTTAAATCCCGATTTGGTGATTTGTCATTTAGATTCCAAAGCTTCGATGCAGATTGATCTAACAATTAATAAAGGTCGTGGTTACGTTCCCGCAGACGAGAACCGTGAGTATTGTACCGATGTTAATGTAATAGCAATCGATTCAATCTACACCCCAATCCGTAACGTTAAGTATTTTGTTGAACCTTATCGTGTTGAACAGAAGACAGACTACGACAAGCTTGTGCTTGAAGTAACAACGGATGGTTCCATTCACCCGAAAGATGCTTTGAAAGAAGCCGCCAAGATATTGATTTATCACTTCATGCTTTTCTCTGACGAGAAGATTACATTGGAGAATAATGATGTTGAAGGCAACCAGGAGTTTGACGAGGAAGTATTGCACATGCGTCAGTTGCTCAAGACTAAGTTGGTAGATATGAACCTTTCGGTTCGTGCGCTTAACTGTTTGAAAGCAGCCGATGTCGAGACCCTTGGTGATCTTGTACAGTACAACAAGACCGACTTGCTTAAATTCCGTAACTTCGGTAAGAAATCGCTCACTGAGCTTGATGATTTGCTCGAGAGTCTGAATCTGTCGTTTGGAACCGATATTACAAAGTATAAACTGGACCAGGCATAATAAGGCCATTAGTCCTCTAAGAAAAAACGAAAAATGAGACACAATAAGAAATTCAATCATTTGAGCCGTACTGCAGATCATCGCGCAGCTATGCTTGCCAACATGGCTATTTCGCTGATCATGCACAAAAGAATCACTACGACTCTTGCCAAGGCAAAGGCCCTCAAGAAGTATGTTGAGCCCCTGATTACACGCTCAAAGGACGATTCAACCAATTCACGTCGTGTAGTATTTAGCTACCTTCAGAATAAGGAAGCTCTGAAAGAGCTCTTCGGAGTTGTTGCAGAGAAGGTTGGTGACCGTCCCGGTGGTTACACCCGTATCATCAAGCTCGGTACCCGTCAGGGTGATGCTGCTTCTGTAGCTTTCATCGAGCTCGTTGACTTTGATGAGAACATGGCCAAGACCGTTAAGTCTGAAGCTAAGAAGACTCGCCGTTCACGCAAGTCAACTGCTGCTAAGACTGAGGCTCCCGCTGAGGCACCTGTTGCAGAAGCTCCCGTAGCTGAAGCACCTGCTGCAGAAGAGGCAAAAGCAGAGTAATCATCGATTAATCTCAAATAGTAGAATCCCGCTTACATAAAGTGAGCGGGATTTTTTTAGATATTATTTTTGCTTTTATTGCCATTAAGCCAATCAGGTTACAGTGCTTTTATGTATGGTTTATGATCTCTTATATTAAGTTTAATACACCATGTTTAGCGGATTGAAGTCGCTGTCTTTAATTATTGTCGCAGACACCTTATTATATCGGAGAGGTTGCCTTTTGGTATTGGCATATATAGGATCAATGATGTTGCGATGGACTTTAAGCTATGGAACTGTGACTTTGAACCTAATGTAAGTGCTTTATATATTTCTTGAAGGTACCGTTCAACGAAGGTATATGTGGCATCAAGTAATGAAGAAGTTGTTCTACTTTATATATAAAACAGTCCTTTTGCAAAGGTGTCATAACGCATATAATTGCGATGACAGCCTTTTATGATAAGCGGCATATTGTTTTCAAATGGTTTTATAGCTGCTAAAAAATAAGTTTATAGATAGTATGGGATAACAAGAAACGGAATCGGTATTTGAATGAACATGTTTGAGGTAGAAATCTTATTGTCCTTTCTGTCTTTAGTTGCTGCATTGATGGCATTTGTTCTACATTGATAGAACCAGTCTTAGTTACAATAAGAAGATAACGCAATGCAAAGAATAGCAATGATCGTCATAAGTATGTGTAGATACCGTAGATAATAATAATGATTGTATGATAGAGAATGTAGAAGTGATGGTGATTTTGTTCATCATGGTGATATTAGGCTATGTGCTTTATAAGTTGGGTTACATGGGTGATAAATTCGAACAGAAGTTATCTGCTATTGTAATCGATGTGACGTGCCCTGCGCTTATCTTATCGTCCGTTATGGGTTCAGAAATTCCCGATCGTAGTCTTATTCTTCCTTTGTTGGTTACAGGGTTTCTTACCTATATATTGTTATTGGTCTATGGTTTCTTAGTTCCGCGTTTTATCACGCAAGATCGTGATGCGCGTGGGATGATAGGTTTTGCATTGATGTTTGCCAATGTCGGCTTTATTGGATACCCCATAGTTGCTTCGATATTCGGTGTTAAAGCCGTATTTTACGCAGCCTTATTGAACATGCCCAACACCTTTTTTATCTTTACCGCCGGTGTAATGCTTGTAAAAGGCGAATACAGTATCAAGAGTATCAATCCCAAGTTGCTTTTTTCACCTGCAATGATAGCAGCATTTGTAGCCGCCTTAATGGTTGCATTCGGTATTCATACCCCTGCTATGATAGCACGTCCCATGACGATGGTAGGTAATATTACAGTTCCAGCCTCATTGATGATCATCGGTTCTTCTATGGCGCGTCTCTCGTTAAGAGAGATAGTAGGCAGCCCGAAGGTATATGTAGCCTCCGTTTTGCGTTTGTCAGTTGTGCCTTTATCCGTTTATTTTCTGTTCAAGATATGTGGTGTAAGCGATGTCATCAACAATATCAATACCGTTGTTATTGCTATGCCCGTAGCATCTTTCGGCACAATGTTCTGCATGAAATACGGTCGCAATCCATCTTTGATGACCGAGATGACCTTCATTACCACTGTAGCCTCCATTCTGAGCATTCCATTAGTAACGCTCTTATTCAAATAAGTGTTATTGATTTAATGTCAGTCGTTATGTGTTTTGAGTCATGCTGACGCGTCATTCATCCGATATATACCTATTCCATTCATCTGATGTATTCCCATCGTAAATGTGATAGCTGTACGAAGTGTGGTAGTCTTTCAATAATCTTGTTGAAAGATACTTTTTTTGAACTATTAAGCCCATAGAAAACAATTGTTGGGTACGTGCACAGCGTAAATAAGTGTGCAAAATTAACATAATGTAAACATTGACTTTAAAATATTTCGTATTTTTCTTTGAAGTTTCGGGAAAGATACCTATATTTGCATTGTCTTAATGACACATTGCAACAAAGTTACTAAAATATAAAATCCTTAAAACTATGAATGTAGAGAAAATCATGCAAGACCTGGAACATAAGCACCCAGGTGAAGCCGAGTACTTACAGGCAGTCCGTGAAGTGTTACTCTCTATTGAGGAAGTCTATAACCAGCATCCTGAGTTTGAGCGCGCCAAGTTAATTGAGCGTCTTGTTGAGCCCGAACGTATTATCACTTTCCGTGTTCCTTGGACTGATGATAAGGGTGAGGTGCATGTAAATATCGGCTATCGAGTACAGTACAATAGCGCCATTGGCCCATACAAAGGCGGTTTGCGCTTCCATCCCTCTGTAAACCTCAGTATTTTGAAGTTCTTGGGATTTGAGCAGACATTTAAGAATGCACTGACCACATTGCCTATGGGCGGTGGTAAGGGAGGTTCTGACTTCTCTATCCGTGGTCGCAGTGACAACGAAGTGATGCGTTTCTGCCAAGCATTCATGACCGAACTGTATCGTCATATTGGTCCAGATGAGGACGTTCCCGCTGGTGATATCGGTGTAGGCGCTCGTGAAATTGGTTTCCTGTATGGTCAGTATAAGAAGTTGACCCATCAATTCCAGGGTGTTCTTACCGGTAAGGGCATCGAGTGGGGCGGTTCAAAGATTCGTCCAGAAGCAACAGGCTTTGGTGCATTATACTTCGTCAATCAGATGATGCAGACCCATGGTCTCGACATCAAGGGCAAGACCGTTGCTATTTCAGGCTTCGGCAACGTAGCATGGGGTGCCGCCAAGAAGGCTACCGAACTTGGTGCTAAGGTAATCACTATCAGTGGACCTGACGGCTATATCTACGATCCTGCCGGTTTGGATGCAGAGAAGATTGCTTATATGCTTGAGCTTCGTGCTTCAGGTAACGATATTTGCTCACCTTATGCCGAAGAGTTTGCAGGTTCTGAATTCTACGCAGACAAGAAGCCTTGGGAGCGCGAGGCTGACATTTATCTGCCTTGTGCTACTCAGAACGAACTCAATGGAGCCGATGCCGACCAGATTTTGGCCCACAAGCCACTCTGCGTAGCTGAGGTATCTAACATGGGTTGCACAGCAGAAGCAGCAGAAAAGTTCATTGCTGCCCATCAGCTCTTTGCTCCTGGTAAGGCTGTCAATGCAGGTGGTGTTGCCACTTCTGGTCTTGAAATGACCCAGAACTCTATGCGTTTGGGTTGGAGCGAGGCAGAAGTTGATGAGAAACTCCACTACATCATGTCTAATATCCATGAGCAGTGCGTGAAGTATGGCAAGCAGGCTGATGGCTATATCGACTATGTGAAGGGTGCAAACGTAGCAGGTTTCATGAAGGTAGCCAATGCTATGATGGCTCAGGGTATTGTTTAAAAAACTCTCTTTACTAAGCACTCCGATTACAAGTAGTCGGAACATATCCTTGGGAGGGAAGTCGCAAGACTTTCCTCCTTTCTGTTTTTTCTTGCGTCAAAGCAGCTTTGCAAATCAGCTTTATTGCTTTGCTGAGTGATATTATGACGCGTCCTTCCATGATATGCACAGCAGTTCATTGTGCAAATGCGACATGCGAGCGTGATGTACGGCTGTTGCTTTGGTGTCTGATGTTGTTGATGAAGGGATATAAATCAGCCTCTGCTCAGAACTTACGCTCTGTGGCAGAGGCCGACTATATGGGTATTATGTGTTAGCGATTGCTTATTTTGCAGTGATGGTAACAACCTGTCCGGGTTGCGTCATGATGTCGTATTCATAGACCGAAGGAATGTTTGCATCTACCCCATCGTCTATGCGTTTAGCCACAATGGGCTTTGCAATGACCGCAGGGGCATAGAGCATGTTTGGACATTGTCCCTTTGCTTTGCGTAGTTTCTTGCCTTTCAACGGCACAGCCGAACGCAGACGGAGCGTTCCGCCGATAGTAGAATGGATGGTAGCCTGTGTCAACTGATGGTTGTTCCATGTCATATCCACTTCAAATCCGCCTCGTGCACAAAGTCCGTTGATGCTTCCTTTCGTCCAATCATCGGGTAGGGCAGGCAAGAGATGCACCGCACCATCATGGCTCTGAATAAGCATTTCTGCCACACCAGCCGTTACACCGAAGTTTCCGTCAATTTGGAACGGCGGATGTGCATCGAAGAGGTTAGGGTAGGTGCGACCTTCCGGATACTGTGCCGCCAGTTTATCAGAAGGCAAAAGGTGCAACATATTGCGTATAATACGAAATGCATGATTGCCATCGAGCATACGTGCCCAGAAGTTAACTTTCCATCCCAGGCTCCATCCTGTAGCCATATCGCCACGCTGATGCAGTGTGTTGGCAGCCGCACGGAACAGTTCTGGATGAGAGAAAGGCGATATCTGGTTTGAGGGATAAAGTCCGTAGAGGTGCGAGATATGTCTGTGCTCGTTGTGAGGGTCGTCAGCATCGATGAGCCATTCCTGTAGTTGTGCATATCGTCCGACGTGCATTGGAGGTAGCAAGTCCCTCATTTTCTTCATTTCCTGACGTAGCGGCTCGTCTATTGCGAGCACTTCAGAGGCCTGAATTGCATTCGACAGTGCATCGAAAGCAATCTGATTGTCCATGGTGCAACCAGCAGTTACCGCCGTATGCTTGCCTGTTGGTCCCTGTTCCGGGCTTACCGACGGCACAGCAACACGCCATGTTGTTCCCGGCATGGGTTGCAGATAGTCGAGATAGAACTCCGCTGCGCCCTTAATCACCGGATACCATTGCTTCAAAAAGTCCTTGTTGCCCGTGTAGAGATAGTGTTGCCAGAGATGTGTGGTGAGCCATGCCCCACCGTTGGGAAACATTCCCCATTGTGCTCCGTCTATTGGTCCTGCTATGCGCCAAATATCCGTATTGTGGTGAGCCATCCATCCTCGACATCCATACATCTGTTTTGCCGTTGTCGTGCCCGTGACGCTGAGGTCTTTGATCAGTGAGAACAGTGGTCCCACGGTGCTGCGTAGATTGGTCACCTCCGCCGGCCAGTAGTTCATTTCCGTATTGATATTGATGGTATATTTCGAGTCCCACGGTGCATGGGTATTATCGTTCCATACGCCCTGAAGGTTAGCAGCCTGTCCTCCCTCCTGCGATGATGCGATCAGGAGGTATCTGCCATAGTGGAACATGAGAGCCACCATTGCCATATCCTTGCTTTCTGCAAAGTGAAGCAGTCGTTGATCTGTGGGCAGCAAAGCGTTGCTGTCAGCATCGAGTGTGAGCTTCACGTTGCCAAACTGCCTTTTCCATTCCTTTTCGTGTTGTTCCAAGAGTTGGTTATAGGTGAGTGCTTCTGCAGCATTGAGCCATTCGTTATTGCGCTTTGCAGCGTTTCCCGATACATCGTGATAGTTGACGAAATTGGTAGCCGCGCTCAACAGCATGGTTACCTCCGATGCTTTTTCCACGTGTAAAGCATTCGCAGTGTTGCAACTGTCGTTCAAACATTTCTCCACGACCTTTCCATCGGTTCGAATCTCAGCCACACATTCAGCGGTGAGCGCTGCGTCAATGCCTTCCTGCTTGCATCCTTTCACGCTCATTGTAATCTGTTTGCCGTCAGCCTTTGTTGTATAGTCAAATGGTGCATCGAGTGTGGCTGTCATGTTGATAGCTCCTTTCCGATCCGCCGTCAGTCTTACCACGAGCACCTTGCTTGTCATTGAGGCAAACACGGTGCGTGTATAGTTCACGCCGTCAATCTTGAAATGTGTTTCCGCCACCGCACGGTCCAGTTGCAGATTGCGCTGATAGTCGGTAGCCTTACCGTTTCCGTCCATTTTCATCCGCAGATGTCCCATCGGCAGAAATCTCATACCGTGTGGTCCAACGATGAAGTCTTGGTTGATGAGCTTTGCAGCCTCCTCCTCTTTGCCGTTGAAAATGAGGTTGCGCACCTCCGTCAAGCGCCCCAGCGACCTTGTGCTGTTGTTTTGGTGAGGGCCGCCGCTCCAGAACGTCTCTTCGTTGAGTTGTATAGTCTCGTTGGTTGTACCTCCATAGACCATAGCGCCCAAGTGTGAATTGCCCACTGGCAATGCTTCAAGCCATTGCGTAGCCGGCCGATCGTACCATAGTTGCATAAGTTCACGGCGGTCGTCGCGTGCTGAAACAGCCACCGCCACGACCGCCATGATAATCAGTGATAATGTTTTCTTCATATTTTTTTAATTTGTAGTATTTCGCATTGTTTCCACCTCATCGCCTTCTGCGAGTGGTGATGGTGAGCGTCTTTCCGCCCTCTTTCACCTCTTGGTTGCCTATTGCTGCGCCCACTCGGATAGTCGCTGTACCGTTTTTCAGTTTTCTATCCGCCAGTATCGTCGCCGTATAGCGTATTCCGGCATTGGGCGAAATGCGCTCCACGTGGAGGTTTGGCGATATGTGGATGTGCTTATTGTTGCTCTCGTCGATGACGAATGGTTGCACGTCATATACCGTTTCGTTGCTACAGTTCATGATTTCAAACTGTATGGTGCACTCATCTCCGGCACATACCACCTCATCCATTCCCGCATAGCTGATGCGTATTTTTCGTATGTCGAGTGTCGGCTCCGCTTTCGGTTGGTAGCTGTCCGTCTGCGGCATCTCCTTTGGTCCCTGTCCATCGAAGTCGATTACATCGTTGTTGCCTGTTGTATCCACGCTGTATGCGCTGTCGTCGTTAGGTTGCATGGGCTCACACCGAGGGTCGTAAACATCGGCATCGGCCTGTTGCTGCCGTCTGTTCTCCATTTCCTCCTTGTCGTCAGCCGCCTGTCCAACTGCAGCACCGATAGCAGCCCCGCCCGCCATGCCTATCACGGTTCCGATGTCGCTGCCTCTCGGTCCTCCGATAATGCCACCGATGGCAGAACCGAGGATCGTTCCAAACTGTGCTCCCACATAGGTTCCTACCGCAGCGTTGTTAGAGCAACTGCTCATCATGATAGTTGCTACTATGATTGCGAAAACTGTCTTTTTCATACTGTTACGTGTTATGATCTATTGTTTTTCGCAGGCAAAGTTAACAAATTTCTGTCAGATAGCAAGAAAAAATCCCCATCATTGCATAGGGGAATCCCTAATTCTGTAGCAATGATGGGGTCAGCTGTTACCCTGATGTATTATTTCATGAGGTGCTTAGCAGCGAGCACCAAGAACATATAGTCAGACGATCCGCCTCCCAACACATATTCTGTTTGCTGCCAGAGGTATGGAAATTCCAGCAGTTCGGGGAAGTCTGGGCGTATGATGGCTGTGCCCGAAACCACGCCACCCGGCACGTAAGACCAGTCAGCGCGTGTAGTTCCGTAGGCCACGGTAGCCGACTTTGCACCCACACCCGATGCAAACGATGCCGTGTTGGAGCCCGGATGACATCCCAATATAAAGTCGAGTGCACTGTAAACCGGCTGTGGTTCGAACAGTTCGGGATAGTATTTTGTGAGATAGTAGTATTTCACACCGAAACTCTGAATACCCCATCCTGCTCCCCAGATGCTTGGTTCGTAGGGCACACCGTATGGAGTTTTCGCTGCTTCGTTCTTCATTTGTTCCACACAGGCAGGTAGTGCTTTGCGGAATGTTGCAGCAAAGCGACGTTCCTGCTTGTCGCCTTGTTGTTCCCACTGTCGTGCGAGTCGTGCCAGAATCGGTGCGTTTCTACCGATGTTCTTGATCACTGCCGCCTGATTTCGCAGGATGTAGTTGCGATAAACAGCATCACCAGTGGTCAGATAGAGTTCCACGGCAGCGTGCAGTTTAGCCCCAGCCACTGGTTCTTCGCGTGCAAAGAGTGCGCGTGCCATTTCCAGACACTGTGCCGCCAAGGTATCGTTATGCAGTTTCAGCACTCGTGTGGCACCCGCCAGATGTGCAGCTGTAGTCAGGTCGCGCATTGGATTGTCCTCGGTATATACCCATCTGTCGTCATCGTTGCCTTTGATACCATCGGTCATGGCGGCAGCATCGCCCAGCATGGCATATTGCCTGAGGTCGTGACTGATGATGCCACGGTAGGGGCGGCCCAGTGCGCGATATGCTGCACATACCGACAATGCACCGTGTTCTATCTGTTGCAGGATGTCGTTCTTACCGTCAGCTTGGTGAATCTCCGTCAGATGCTGCTGTTGATCGATGGTCGTCACATCTATTTCAGGCTTAAACTGCTCGTATATCATCGCCAGATTGTAGGCTTCGCCAATCTGCGACTCGATGCGAAGGTCCAGGTCGCCAGCATCGTGCCATCCGCCCATAGCCAGTCCATCCACCTCTTCTTCCTCAGCAAAAGGAGACAGTCCCGGTTTCTGATCATAGCCATCTATACCGTTTTCGTTGCGTGCCATGCGTGCATCGTCCATGTGACATCTGTCGTGCCAAACGCGATATTTCTCGTTGACCCTCATGTGACACATCTGATTAGGCAAGAAATATTCTATCACCGGTTGCCATACACCACGGTCAAACACGGTATCGTCGATTCTAAATACCGACGACTGCACATTGCGATAGCGTATCTTGTAGAGTCCCGGAGTGACAATGTCAGAGAAATCGAGACGTGCATACTGGTAGCGCAGAAAATTTCCCCACTTGTTGAGTGGCATGGTGCGTACCACTTTCTCGCCTTCCGCGCCAATGTATATGAGTTCGGCAGCGCCCTCTGCACCGTCTCGGCTGTCCATTTCCACAACCGCCACCTTCTGTTGGTGAGTGAGATATCCCACCTGTGAGGTTTGTATCACGGGTTGGTAGCGCCATCCTTTCACCACAGTAGGTGTGATAATCCATTTGATAGCCCCTTTGGTTTTGCCCGCAGGAATCTCCGATCGTAACACAAACCAACCGTTGTTATGGTTCATGCGACCGTCGTAGAGCTTCAAATCTGCTGTCATGCTCTCTATCGTCACCTTATTGTAGTTGTCGTCAGGACGCGACACAAAGCGCCTGCCGACGCAGTATGGCTCGGCAATGATGTCGTCGGCAATGATAGGATTGTAGCCCTTATCGGTGCGCGTCAGGCGCTTGAAGTCAATGATCGATTTGCCTTTTTGGTGGAAATCGCCCGTGCGCAGATAGTTGGGTGTGGTTGTAGCGAGCGGAGAGTTCGGTTGCCGTGGGAAAATGCCCGATTGACTGTCCATCAGCCAAGGCTTTCCGAAGAGCGCCCCTGGATAGAATTCAAGGTTGAATCCCACTTTGCCCAACCATTCCTCTGGTATCGGACGATCTAAATCCACGGTTACTTCCACGTGGTTCCCCACAGCCTCAGTTGTTACCGTGTAGCGCAATTGCAGGTCGGGATATATCATCGGGTTGAAGCCCGTGAGGTGTCTTGACGAGTCTGGATAAGCCAGTTCAGCCACGATGGTGTTGCCTTTCGCCTCGCGTCGCAGTTGTTTCGGCACCGGTTGCCATTGTCCTGGAGTAGCTTCCATACGTATATCGCCGTTTGTTGCCACTCTGTTTCCGTTCATCAGGATAGACACTCCGCCTTGATGTCCCTCTGGATAGAAGTCGTAGAATGCCATTACATCGACTCCTTCACACTGGAAGTATCCACCTTCAGTCAGTTTAAAATCTTGTGCTTGAATACCAATGGCATATGCCAATGCGACAATCGTCGGTACGAAACTTCCGACATTAGTTTTGAATAGATGCTTAAAATTCTTCATAGTGAGTAGGTTGTTCTATTGTGCTTGAAAGTAGTAGTATTGGACATGATCTGCGCTATTGCGCACCATCTTTAGTTATTTCGTTGCAAAGATACGCTTTTTCTATCAACTCCACAAGTATTTGAGGTTAAGTTACCATTCATTTGAAACATGATAAAAAAGGTTTGAAACAATAGTGCATGTCTCATGCTTTATTTCTTCACACTGTCCTTATGTCATTCATGTATGTTGTATGGTAGAGTGGTTGACGTTGCATACTTTGCCCTGCAATGCCATCTTTCTGTCTTGTCGATATTCTCTTTTTCAGCAAATCAAATTGATTTGCAGACCAAATCAAATTGATTTGCTAACCAAAATAAATTGATTTGCTGACCAAAGTAAATTGTTTTGCTGAGTAAACTCATTGAAATTGCAGCGTAAATTGATATTTGCAGCTCACAAATGCTTGATACATAGACAGCTTTCGGATTATGGCAAATCATCGTGAAAAGCATCCTTTTCACAGCGGCGCAATAGTACTTCGCTTGACGCACATCGTGATGTGGCGTAAAACCAAACATGCCCACCTTTGGTGAAAGGTGGGCATGAGTGTAGAGTATGCAGTGGAATTAAAATTCCAGAATCATCGTCTGACGTGGGCGGAGCTTCACATTCTTGTTGAGCGATACATGTCTGCCAGTGGTCACATCGGTGGCTTTGACCGTCTCGCCTATGATTTCAGCATAGCGCTTAACGTCGAGCTCGGCAGCTTCGCGCTTACCGTTGATCACGGTCATCACGCTCTTGCCCTTATACTGACGGGCTACGACATAGACACCCTTGTAGGTGATGAACTGAGTCTGACTGCCTTTGGTAATCACTTCGTTGCCCTTGCGCCAGTGGAGCAAGTTGCTAATCCAGCGGAACATATCGTTTTCCGCCTTTGTTCTACCTTCGGCAGTAAACGCGTTGTGCTTGTCTGAAGCCCATCCGCCAGGAAAATCCTGACGCACATAACCATCGGTAACAGTCTTCGTGCCGTTCATCATCACCTCGGTGCCATAGTAAAGTTGCGGTATGCGATTGATGGTAAGCAGCAGCGCCAATGCCTGTTTCAGTGCAACGGAATCTTTTCCCTCGCCCAAGAAACGGTCGGTATCGTGGTTTTCCACAAAAGCCATCACGCTTTTTGGATTTGGATAGAGGTAGTCGTAACACAACACATTATAGATGCGGTTCATGCCGTTCCACCATTCGTCGGTATCTTCGTTCTTCGCCTGATTGATGCGATCGAAGAAAGCAAAGTCCATCACAGTAGGCAGATAACTGTTCTTCTCAGACAACTTGCTATCTTTCTGCCATGCAGCTGTATAGGCAGGCTCGGTAACCCATGTTTCACCCACGGTGTTGAAATTAGGATATTCCTCGCCAAGCACTTTCATCCAGTGTGCCATAGCATCACGGTCAGCATAAGGATAGGTATCCATACGTATGCCATCAATGCCTACGGTCTCTATCCACCACTCGCTGTTTTGGATGAGATAACGTATCACATGGGTGTTGCGCTGGTTGAGGTCGGGCATAGAAGGCACGAACCATCCATCCACAGTCTCGTGCAGATCCACCTTGCTGGCGTATGGGTCGATCACTGGCGTCAGTTTATAACTGGTCTGGAGATACTTGTCGTTCACCTTAGCCACACCATCCATGGTGCCTATGTTCTTCTGATGCTCCGCAGTTTGATTTTCTGGAGCAAGCCATTCCGATGTGTTGAACCAGTCTTTCGATGGCATGTCAGCCACCCAAGGATGGAAATATCCGCAGTGGTTGAATATCATGTCCATCACAATCTTCAGTCCTTTGCTGTGGGCTTCATCTGCCAAACGACGGTAGTCAGCGTTGGTGCCGAAGCGTGGATCTACGCGATAGTAGTCCGTAGTGGCATAGCCATGATAGCTACTGCTCTTTCCGTCGCTGGGACTGTCATTTTCCAAAACCGGTGTAAACCACAGTGCTGTGACACCCAGTTCGGTGAAATAGTCGAGGTGTTGACGGATGCCTTCCAAGTCACCACCGTGGCGCAGACTGGGTGCCTGACGGTCGATGGTCTTATCGCGCATGGTCTTATAGGCATTGTTGTTGGGGTTTCCATTTGCAAAACGGTCGGGCATCAGCATGTACAGTACGTCGGCATTGGTGAATCCCATGCGGCGTTCGCCCGCCATTTCGCGGTTTTTCAACAGATATTTCACCTTCTTCTGCTGTTTGCCCACCTTGAAGTTGAGAGTCATCTCTCCTGCCTGTGCATCTTTCAGATTGAGATAAACCAGCAAGTAGTTGGGCGAGTCGAGTCGTATCAACGAGTCGATAGCCACACCGGGATAGTCGGTAGTGACGTTAGCCTCGCGGATATTGGGTCCATAGACCATCAGTTGCAGTGTTGCATCCTTCATGCCCACATACCAATCGGTGGGGTCTATGCGGTCTATCTTTACCGCAGCCGAAGCGGAAATCATGCTCATAAGCATCAAAAAGGATAAGAAAATTTGTTTTATTTCGATTGTCTCTTAGTTAAATTAGGTGTAGTTATTGACGGTAGAGAATCAGTGCCGACTGACCATCGACGGTAGTTTTACCACCGCTGACGGGCATGCCGATGTCTGCTTCACTAATCACTCCATTGCAGCAAGCCACGCGGTATTCACCTTCGGGAATATCGACAGTCTTGGTGTCGCGGTTGCCGTTTAGCACCACGATGATGTCTTTCCAGGTGTCAATGCCTTCCAGATCTTTCAACTGGAATGCAATGAGACAGTCCGAGGCGGTTAGGAATTGCAGATGGCGCACCACGCTTTCAGCCTTAGCGAGGCGGAAAGCAGGATGATTCTTACGCAGTTGTATTAGGTTGCGATAGTATTCAAACACCTGAGGATACTGCTTCAGGTTGTCCCAGTTGAACTCAATGATGCTGTCTGACGATGGCACCACGCTGACCATTGACACCTACGGCCTTGGCAAAAGTGCCGGGACACTCGCCGCGACCGATGTCGAAAGTGTAGAACTTGCCGTTGAGGTCGCCTTTCACTGTGGCTTCCCAGCGGTCGGTGCCTACGGCGCGCATCGTCACAGTCTTGATGGGCTTGCCACCCTGACCGTTCTGATAGATACGCACTTTGGGCATAGCGGGTGCGTTGAGGTGGAATACGGTCTGTGTTTTATCATAGACCATCTCGTTGAAACGTCCCTGTGCATGGACCACCGGTGTGATTAGTGTGACCATCAGTGCAGATAGAATATATTTTCCATTCATATTGATTGCTTCAATAGGGGATTATTTAGCCATCAGCGAAATAGCAAAACCACCGCCACGTGCCTCTTTGATCTTCAGCACATCGCCACGTTTCACAGTCTTGTGGATAATCTGATAGGCTTTGGGATTACGCTCATAGTCGGCATCCTTACCATCCTGATAGATGGCGCAATCGTACTTACGACCCTTATCGAGGAAGTCCAGACGTACTACGGCGGTGCGTGCTTCGGCATCGGTCTTACCGCCAACAAACCAGTTGTCGGTGCCTTTGGCCTTGCGGGCTACGGTAATATACTTGGCAGGCTCTGCCTCAAGATACTTAGAGTCGTCCCAGTCGCAAGCTACGTCGCGGATAAACTGGAAGGCATCATCGTATTTCTCGTAGTGTTCGGGCAGGTCGGCAGCCATTTGCAATGGACTGTACATCACAAGATAGAGTGAGAGCTGACCGCAAAGGGTGGTGTGTACGAAACTTGTGTTACTGCTCCATTCAGAGAGTTTGGTTTCGAAAATACCGGGAGTGTAGTCCATCGGACCGCCTTGCAAACGGGTGAAGGGCAGCATCACAGTATGGTAGGGCACACTACCGCCAAAGGCTTCATACTCGGTGCCGCGTGCACTCTCGTTGCCTACAAGGTTAGGCCATGTGCGGCAGATACCTGTAGGACGTGTGGCTTCATGGGCATTGACCATGATATGATGCTTGGCAGCAGTCTCTATCACACGCTGGTAGTGGTTGTTGGTGAGTTGGCTGTAGTGGTATTCGCCACGTGGGATGATGTCGCCCACATAACCGGTTTTCACTGCATCATAACCATATTTGTTCATCAACTCAAAGGCTTTCTCCATGTGGCGCTCGTAGTTGAGAGTGGAAGCTGAGGTCTCGTGGTGCATCATCAATTTCACGCCTTTCGAGTGAGCATACTCGTTGAGGGCCTTGATGTCGAAGTCGGGATATGGAGTGACAAAGTCAAAGACATCCAATTTCTGATGGCCGAACCAGTCCTCCCAGCCTTCGTTCCATCCTTCCACAAGTACTTCCTGAAGTCCGTTCTTGGCTGCAAAGTCGATATAGCGCTTCACTTCTTCGTTTGTAGCACCGTGTGTACCGTTGGGCTTGCACTTCTTATAGTCCGTTTGACCTAAGCGTACTGATGGAAGATCGTTGGTATAGCTCCATGTTTTAGTACCCACAATCATGTTCCACCATACTCCGCAGTATTTTGTGGGGTGAATCCATGAGGTGTCTTCTATCTTGCAAGGTTCGTTGAGGTTGAGCGTCAGCTTGCATGACAGCATGTCGCGGGCATCGTCGCTGACGAGGATGGTGCGCCACGGTGTGTTGAATGGAGTGTGGATGAATCCTTTGCGACCTACAGCATCAGGGGTGAGCCATGATTCAAAGACGAGGTTTTTATCGTCCAAATTCAGGTGCATCGTGGGATAATCAAGACATGCTGCTTCGTGGATGTTGATATACAGACCGTCGGCAGTCTTCAGTTGGAGCGATGTCTGAACACCGGTGTCCGAGAATACTGTGGTCGATGAATTGTTCTTATAGCTTTCGCGATTCTTGGCAATGACCTCGCGAATGCCGGTAAGTGGAGTAATCTGGTATTCATACTCCTGTGTGTCGTAGTCGCCAGGAATCCAGTAAACAGTGTGGTTGCCCGTCATGGCAAACTGAGTGTGCTCTTCTTCTATCACAAAATAGTTGAGCTGATTCTGTTGGGGAAACTCATAACGCAGTCCCATGCCGTAGTCATAGACCCGGAAACGAATGGTCATGTCGCGACCAGATGTGGGCTGGTTGAGGCATACCGCCATTTCGTTGTAGTGGTTGCGGATAGTGGCTGTCTCTCCCCAAACGGGGCGCCATGTCTCGTCGAAAGTTGAGGTTTGGGTGTCCTTCACTTTGAAACCTTCCATGAGGTCGGTTTCATTCATACCTTTCGACGCATGTTTGTCGCAGGCAAGAGCCAGTCCAAGGTGTGAGGGATTAATCACTTTCTTGCCTTTATACGACATCTCATAGGTCGGTTGACCTTGTTCTGTCAGCGAGAAGGTCAGTGTGACATTGCCATTGGGTGATGTCACAGTCTGCGCAGCTACCATCATGGGCAGCAGCGCAAGTACAGTCATTATTGTTTTCAGCATGTGGATTGTTATTTTATGAATATTGTCTCTCGGTTGTGATGAGGAGCTTTACGACCTGCCAGTCTGTCGGATAAGGGTGCTGATGGTGTCGGTCAGCTTGCTGTCGGCCATCAAATCCTCAATGTTGAGATGCATGCGGTAGCGCCAATAGTGTTTCGGATTGGCTGGAATATTGATGCGCTCGGCATCGGCATCGGGTAGGCGGAGACGTTCATCCATAGCCAACCAGTCCTGAATGCTTAGGATGCAGAGCATGGACGGGCATGCCAAATGACGTGCGATGATGTCTTCTGCCAACCATCCGGGGAGTGGATGGGGAGCACCGCCGTCGCGATAGAGCATCGTGTTGTAGTAGTCTTGAGTGCGGTTGTAATCTTCGTCCCACCACTGGCGAAGGGTCGGCATGTCGTGACTTGATATGGTGCAGACCGAACGGTAGGGATTGCTGCTGAGATGACCAAAGCGCACTGTGGGCGACTTGGGCATGCTTTGCAGTTCCAGACTGAGTATCTTCAACTCGTTCATCACCCAGGGCACGCAGTCGGGCACCATACCCAAATCTTCTGCGCATACCAACATGCGGGTGGCTTGTACCAACTTAGGCAGTTTCTTCATTGCCTCGCGATACCAGAACTGGTTGTTGCGGCGATAGAAGTAGTCGTTGTAGAGTCGGTTGAAAGCTGCCTTATCGTTGTCGTAGAGTGATTCATAGATGAAGTCGAGCTGGGCGGAAATGCGTGGATGGAACATGTTGGGATCGCGGCGGTCGCGAACAAAGAGTACGTCGCTTACCAAGGCATATAGTCCATCGCGTAACCAAAGGTCTTCCTGACAGGTTGTCTTTGCAAAGCGTGCTTCTATCTTGCGCTGTGTATCTACCTCGGCTTTCATGCGGTAACGCTCGCCATCGATGCGTTCGAGATAGGTTTGGCGAACCTCATCAGCACGATCGTGGAAGATTCGGTCCAATACCCAGTCGGTAATGAAAGGTTCGGTGAAGCGTTGCTCTTGGAAGTTGAAACCATACTGTGCTATCTCTTCGCGGCTCATGGCCTGCGAAGGAGAGAACTGTCCGAGAAGTCCGTGAACGCTGTCGGTGGGGATTTCCCAAATGCGGAAGAATCCTAAGACGTGGTCGATACGGTAGGCATCGAAGAACTGTGACATATTTTGGAAACGACGAACCCACCATTGGCAGTCGTCTTTCAGCATTTCATCCCAGTTGTAGGTAGGGAATCCCCAGTTTTGACCGTTCACCGAGAAGTCGTCGGGTGGTGCACCGGCCTGTCCGTTGAGGTTGAAATATTTGGGTTCCATCCATACATCGCAACTGTAACGGTTGACGCCGATGGGGATATCGCCCTTGAGAATGACACCTTTCTGCTTGGCATAGTCGTGCGCTGCTTTCATCTGTGATGACAAAACGAACTGCACGAAATAGTAGAAGGCTACCTCCTCGTAGGCTTTAGTACGAGAGTTTGATAAGTTTTGGCGGTCATCCTCATTCCATGTGTTGTGGTCTTTCCATTGAGTAAAATCGGCTGTACCATACTTATCTCTCAGATATGAATACTGAGCGTATGGTATGAGCCAATTCTGAGTCTTCTGGAAGAATGCCTTAAATTCGGCACTCTTCATCGTCTTTTTACCTTCTTGAAGATAGAGTTTCTGCAAATATGCTAATTTAAATCTGTTTACTGCTTCGTAATCAATCTGTGGCAAAGCGTTCAAACGCTGGCGCTCTGCCTCGGAAGACTTGCGATCTGCCTCATCTGCCAATGCGGGTAAAGCGCGAAGATCGGCATACTGAGGATGGATGGCAAAGATGCTGATGCAACTGTAGGGATAGGAGTCGGTCCAGGTGTGCGTAATGGTTGTGTCGTTGATGGGCAACAACTGCAATACGCGCTGACCAGTCTTGACTACCAAGTCTATCATCATCTTCAAATCGCCGAAATCACCAACACCCGCACTGCTCTTGCTTCTCAGCGAGAATACGGGTATCAATGTGCCTGCCAGTTTGTGATTGTAAATCTCGAAAAATGCCTGATCGAGATGATATACCACTGCTTGGCCCTTCGACATGGTGGGCAGACTGATGCTACGGTTGTAGCCACATTCCCATAGTTGGATGCTGCCTGAAGCGTCGGTGATGACGAACTTCAGTTCTACAGGACCGTTGTGCAAGGGTGCTGCATCAATGTCAATTGCCCATTCACCATAGTTATGGAGGGTCATGGGGAGTGACTTCTCAGGATTCCAACCGCCCAATGAGGGAGCAGAACCTATTACTGCCAATCGCTCGCCATTGCGCAACTGTGGTGCACGAACGGTGATCCGCACTGTTTGGGCGAAAGAGGTAGCCTTCATCTGTTGAGGCTCCTGGTGGTTGATGCAGTCTGTAAAGGCGCTACTGTATAGATATGAGTCATCGGGCATACTGTTCCATCGGTCGTAGATGGTATATTCAGTAGCCGTGGTGCTGGTCATGTCCAACAGGTGTCTTACCATCTGCCATTCGTAACGGTCGCCGTTGCTGCCGCCAGACACCTTATAATAATAGGTGAGGGTAGTGGCTTTGCTCTGTGCTAAATCGCAGTACCAATCTGTGCCGTTGATGGTTGTCATGCGGTACGACTTCACCTCATGGCCTTCTATGATGTTCAGCGATACTTCTTCGCCGAAGTTTGTATTGTATTCAATATGGAAATGTAGAGTCATATTTATATGAGTTATTGGGTTTCTCGGTGCGAAAGTAAGAAAAAAAACTGTACCTTCTGGTGCTCCAATCAAACTATTTTTATCTTAAGACGTGCAAACGTTTGCATTACTTACGCTCCCTTTTTGTCTATCAAAGACACAAAAACGGCACCACGTCTTGTCGCTGAGACTACCAACTATCGGTTGTACGAGGGTTCCCATCAATGGTGGGAGAATCCAGAATTAACTCAAATCGTGGGGGTCTGCTCCTAAAGTGGCAAAAATACGCGAGATATTTGCGCTTTGCAGGGCGTAGGCAATCTGTACGCCGAAGAATCCAAAACTCAAATTCCAGAGTTTCCAGAATGAAAGATCAGGTTTTTGTGTCATTGTTATTATTGTTTTTTTTTGTTTAACGTATGAATGAATGTTTTGTGTCGTATGGTATCATGTTGCTTGCCGTATATTATAATATGCTATGTTAGCGTGTCGTACCTCTGATAACCAGTCGGGTACGAACTACACGCAGTTCTACTTCGTCCTTGGGAATACTGCCTTCCACTTGTCCTATTAGAATGTTGGCAGCCTCTTCGCCTACGGCAATACCGCGCTGCTCTACTGTTGTCAGCATTGGATCGCTGGCTTTGGCACGGTCACTATTGGTAAATCCGCAGATACTGATGTCAGTAGGAATGCGGAATCCCATGTGCTTGGCGGTATAGAGTATGCCGATAGCCGTGTCATCGTTGATGGCAAAGAATGCATCGGGTCTTTCGCCTTCTGGTAATGATAGAATCTCTGGTGTAATAGCCTCGGCTTGTGCGCGGTTGTCACATAGTTTAACGAAGCCTTCATGTTCTTTCAAACCATGTTTTGCCAAGGCATCGTGATAGCCGTTATAGCGGTTCTTCGACAGTTCGAGATTCATGGGAGAACCATAGAAAGCAATGCGTTTGCAGCCGGTATCTATCAGATGGGTCACGGCTGTATATGCTCCCATATAGTCATCTACCACAACTCGTGAACCATTCACACCTGTACAGATGCGGTCGTAAAATACCAAAGGTACGCCATTGTCCATCAGTTTGCGGAAATGGTCATATTGCTTGGTGTCCTTGGCTTGTGACACAATGATGCCACACACCTTATTCTTATAGAAGGAGTCGCAGATAGCCACTTCCTTATCATAGCGCTCGTTGCTTTGTGCCACCATTACACGGTAGCCGCGTGCACGTGCTTCTTCCTCAATGCCCGAAAGTACTGACATGAAATAGTAATGCACAAACTCAGGAACAATTACTCCTATCACCTTCATGGGCTGTATCCTACTGTGACGCAGGGCTTCACCAATGACATTAGGATAGAAGTTGCGCTCCTTTGCGTAGGCTTGGATGCGTTTTTTTTGCGATGCGCTAATGCGTGGACTGTCCTTCAAGGCACGGCTCACGGTAGCTACGGAAACGCCCAATTCGCGGGCGATATCCTTCATTGTTATAGGTATTTTATCACTCATGGTTTTCAGTTGTTGGCACAAAAGTACTTATTATTTTTGAAAACAAAGGTGATTTTTGACGTAAATCAATAAAATCAGATGCAAACGTTAGCATTAAAAAACATCGGATTTGACCTGAAATACTTTTGCCAAACATCTGAAACTCCTTGTCAAACTATGATCTCCAAATACGATCAGTTTCATTTCTATGCGATATTTATTGCTTTTGATGGAGAAACAGCAGCACCACAGATACGCTTATGGCCATGTTGTGGTCGAAGTGTGGTCGAAATTCCATGATTTGAGCATTCGACCACAGCGTAAGATCCTAACAGATAGGATATTGCAAATATCTGTGGTCGTGTGGTCGAAATTTCTTAAAAACTAAATTAACTATGCGCGAGAGTATGGCTGCTTATTCGTCATGACTTCTCATCACTAAACCGATGGCAACTGGGTGTTCGAATATTCCTGTGTTTTTAGAATCGAACACCGATATAATGTGCAGTAATACACGAAGTTATTTCAATGTGGTGTTCGATGTTCGATCTGAAACAAAAAACTAATTCGCGTGCGCACGTGTGCGCACGCGATACATTATTATCTGATTTCAGATGAAGAGATGCTACGCATCTGAGGTACTCACGTTCGAAAATACTCAAATAAATTTGGCATTTTCTTCACTTAATCGTACCTTTGGTCTTACAGACCTTAGGTACTCACGTTCGAGAATCCAAAAGAAAAAACGAGTTTTCTTTTGTATTCTTCTCACTTAATCGTACCTTTGGTCTTACAGACCTTAGGTACTCACGTTCAAAAATGCTCAAATAAATTTGGCATTTTCTTCACTTAATCGTACCTTTGTAATCAAATAAACGTACTACAATGAGCACAGTACCACAGCAATGGAATCAGTTTTATCTGAAAGACGTATCGTTTGTCAACCTCATGACACGACGCATCTTCAATGTACTTATAGTTGCCAACCCCTATGACGCCTTTATGTTGGAGGACGATGGCAGAGTGGATGAGAAACTCTTCGACGAGTATATGGAACTCGGCATGCGCTATCCACCATCGTTCAGTCAGGTGTCAACCACCGAAGAGGCAGAGCAAGTGCTTAAAACTACCGATGTCGATCTGGTGATATGTATGCCAGGTAATGCCGACAACGATGCCTTTGCTGTGGCGCGTGACGTGAAACGCATGGCACCACAGATTCCCTGTGTGGTGCTGACACCATTCTCACACGGTATCACCAAACGTATAGAAAACGAGGATATGTCTATCTTCGACTATGTGTTCTGCTGGTTGGGAAACACCAACCTCATACTCTCTATCATCAAACTGATAGAAGACCGGATGAATATCGAGCACGATATCAACGAGGCTGGCGTGCAGATGATACTCCTCGTAGAGGACAATATACGTTTCTACTCTTCTGTATTGCCCAACCTCTACAACTATATTCTGGCACAGAGCAAGCGCTTTTCTACCGAAGCGCTCAATCCACATGCTGCAGCACAGCGCAAACGAGGACGCCCCAAAGTGGTGCTTGCCACCAACTACGAGGATGCGATGCGCATCTATGAGAAGTATCATGAAAATACCTTGGGCGTCATCAGCGATACCCGATTCCCCATGCATACCCCACACGGACAGTTGGCACAGGTGCAGGATGGCGATGCTGAGGCTGGACTGAAACTGTTGCGCGAGATACGCAAGCGCGATGAATATGTGCCACTCATTCTGCAAAGTAGCGAAAGCGAAAACCGCGCAAAGGCAGAAGCCGAGGGCTTTGACTTCATCGACAAGAACAGTAAGAAGATGAATGTTGACCTGCGACAGGTGATAGAAGAACACATGGGATTCGGCGACTTCATCTTCCGCGATCCGCAAACCCATGAAGAGGTGTGTCGTGTGCGATCGCTGAAGGAACTGCAAGACAATATCTTCAAGATTCCCAACGACTCGATGCTCTACCATATATCGCGCAACCACATGAGCCGCTGGCTCTGTGCAAGAGCCATCTTCCCCGTATCGGCATTCCTCAAACATGTCACCTGGCACAAGCTACAGGATGTCGATGCCCACAGACAGATTATCTTCGATGCCATCGTGCAGTATCGACACATGAAGAATATCGGCGTGGTGGCAGTATTCGACCGTCTGAAATTTGACACCTACAGCCACTTTGCACGCATTGGAGAAGGTTCGCTCGGAGGAAAAGGCCGTGGCCTGGCATTCCTTGACAACATCATCAAGCGCCATCCCGAACTCAACCAGTATCCTAATGCGCGAGTCATGATACCGAAGACCGTTGTGCTCTGCACCGACTACTTCGACCAGTTTATGGATAAGAACAATCTCTGGGGCATAGCCCTCAGCGATGCCAGCGATGACGAGATACTCCATCACTTCCTCAAAGCACAGTTGCCCGATGCACTCATTGCCGACTTCTTCACTTTCTTCGATGCGGTCAAGTCGCCAATTGCTGTGCGCTCGTCGTCGCTGCTGGAGGACTCCCATTATCAGCCCTTTGCCGGTATCTACAGCACCTATATGATTCCTTATCTCGACGATAAGTATGAGATGCTCCGTATGTTGGCATGTGCTATCAAAGGCGTGTATGCATCGGTCTATTATAAAGATTCGAAAGCCTATATGACGGCTACTTCCAATGTGATCGACCAAGAGAAAATGGCTGTCATACTACAGGAAGTGGTGGGCAAGACCTATGGCGATAAATACTATCCGACCTTTAGCGGTGTGCTCCGATCACTCAACTATTACCCGATAGGCGATGAGACTGCCGAGGAAGGTATTGCTTCGCTCGCCCTTGGGCTCGGTAAATATATTGTTGATGGAGGGCAGACGTTGCGCGTTTCGCCCTATCATCCCAATCAGGTGTTGCAAACCTCAGAGATGGAAACGGCACTCCGTGAGACCCAGACACGCTTCTATGCACTCGATATGAGTAGGGTGGGCGATGATTTCCAAGTGGATGATGGCTTCAATATCAAGAATCTGAGAGTGAAAGAAGCCGATAAGGATGGGGCGCTCACCGGTATTGCTTCCACCTTCGATCCCTACGATCAAGTGATTCGCGACGGCATCTACGAAGGTGGACGAAAGATTATTTCCTTCTGTGGCGTACTCCAACACGGGGTGTTCCCACTGCCAGAAATATTGCAGATGTCGGAGCGCTTCGGTGCCGACGAAATGCGCCGCCCGGTGGAAATAGAGTTTGCTTGCAATCTGGAGAATGGCGAACAAGGCAAGATGAACGGCAATTTCTATCTGTTGCAGATACGACCTATTGTCGATTCCAAGCAGGTGCTCGATGCCGACCTCGATGTCATCAGCGATGAGAAATGCTTGTTGCGATCTGCCAACTCGTTGGGACACGGTATTTCGGAAGATGTCACCGATGTGGTATATGTCAAGACCAGCGATGATTTTACGGCTTCAGAAAATCCGTATATCGCCGACGAGATAGAACAAATCAACAGACGATTCCTCAACGAGGGACGCAACTACGTACTGGTAGGACCGGGACGATGGGGATCAAGCGACTATTGGTTGGGCATTCCCGTCAAGTGGCCACACATCTCTGCAGCACGCGTTATCGTGGAAGAGGGACTCAAAAACTATCATGTCGATCCCTCGCAAGGCACTCACTTCTTTCAGAATCTCACCTCCTTTGGCGTGGGTTACTTCACCATCAATACCTATACGGGCGATGGCCTATTTCAGAAAGAGGTGCTCGACAGTATGCCTGCCGTGGAAGAGACACCACATGTGCGCCATGTGCGCTTCGACAAGCCGTTGAAAATCATGATGGACGGCAAGAAGCAGAAGGGTGTTATACTTCTGCCCGATGCCGAACAGTAAACGAAAATAGGTTGTGGGAAGGGGTGCCCGACTTTACTGTCCGCCCAAACGCGAGAAGTATTCTATCACCTCTTCCCATGTCTTGAAGGTGTCGCTGCCGTATTCCAATAGCGTGGCCATGGTGTCGGGAGTTTTCTCGCGAGCTATCAGATAGTCGCCATAGAGCAGATGGCGCTGGTTGGTGAATACGGTGTGACCCCAGGCAGGAACACCCACATACTGCGTCAGCCAGTCGGTAGTGACGGCATACTCGGCAGCATCGCTACTGGGCGATGGTGCTACGAAATACACCTGATAGTGCTCAATGAGCATGCTGATAGCTTTTGCCATCGAACTCGTTGGTTTGTTGTAACTGTCGGCAAGAGTCTCAGCACCTATATATATAATAGGTCGTTCGCGTTGCTCCTGGCTGTCGTCAATCCAACGGATGACCGGCAGCACGGAGTGCATAAACGATTTGTCGTTCATGCGGTGCTCACCATGGAAATGCAATGCCTGGCGATAGTGATCATGGAAGTCGGCATAACCATCAACTGTTGTGTCTTCATCGCCAAACAGTCCATAGACCAGCGATTGCTCATCGTCGGTCACTCCCTCAAAACAGTGTTCACAGAAGTCTTTATACTCTTTAGCCAATGCCTTGGTCACGATAAACTCCTGCACTCCGTCCTGTCGGGGGTTCTGAAAAGTCTGTGCCCCGATCATGCCATGACTCTTCATCGTGTCGCCCATCTGTAGGGCTGGGTTTACACAGATGCGAGCATAGCCATAGAGACGCTCGGCATACATGCCACCCATCGATGTGCCGATAATCAGATGAGGCTGCTCCTTCTGGCAGATGTCCTGTAGCAAGGCGATGGCTTCATCGGGATGCAAAGGCAGATCGGGTGCAATCACATGGGCGTTGGGCATCACTTCGCGAAGGCGTGCCACAGTGCCCGACTGTCCGCTTGAAGCAAAGCCATGAACATAGAGTACGGTCTTTCCCGACATCAGTTCGGGATATTGTTGTATGTAAGGATTTTCCATTGAAGTGAAATTTTTTGCAAAGTTACTGATTATTTGCGAAATATTTCGTAACTTTGAACCCAAATATGACTAATAAATCGTAACATGAGAAAAGTATTTCTACTATTGATGACATGGGTGGCTGCTATGACCGTTTCTGCTCAGCCCCTGCGCAACCCTATCATTCCAGGTTATCATCCCGACCCAAGTATCTGTCGTGTCAATAGCGACTTCTATCTCGTCAACTCTTCATTTCAATATTTTCCAGGTGTACCCATCTTCCATTCCACTGATTTGGTCAATTGGAAGCAGATTGGCAATGTGCTCGACCGTTCCTCACAACTGAATCTGAAGGGTGCGTCGTCATGGTTGGGCATCTATGCACCTACCATTCGCTACCATGAAGGTGTGTATTATATGATCACCACCAATGTGGGTAATGGCGGCAACTTCATGGTAACAGCCAAAGATCCAAAGGGGCCATGGAGCGAACCGATATGGCTTGAGCAGCAAGGCATCGATCCATCGCTGTGGTTTGAAGATGGCAAATGCTATATGATGTCTAATCCCGACAATACCATCATGCTCTGTGAGATAGACCCTGCAACGGGCAAACAACTCACCGAGAGCCGCCCACTGTGGCAAGGCACTGGTGGACGCTATCCCGAAGGACCGCACATCTATAAGAAAGATGGCTATTACTACCTGCTCATCTCTGAGGGTGGCACCGAATTGGCACACCGTCTGACCATAGCACGCAGCAAAGATATCTATGGTCCCTACGAGTCGAATCCCGCCAATCCGATTCTCACCAACTGCAACATGAAGGGACAGACGATGCAAATACAAGGCACCGGACATGGCGATTTCGTTCAGGCTGCCGACGGAAGTTGGTGGATTACCTTCTTGGCATACCGCAATTTCGGCGGTTCATACCATCATCTGGGCAGAGAAACCTATCTTGCACCCGTTGAATGGAAGAAGGGTGAATGGCCTGTGGTCAATGGTGGTAACCCTATCGATACACTCATGCAGGTGCCGGCGCTCTTTGGCACACTTGCCGACAGCGTGAAGAGTCAGCATGACATCAATCCCAAAGACCCACAATGGGTGTATATCCAGAATCCCATCGCCGACAACTATCGCTTTGCCAAAGGTGGTGTCACACTGAAAGCGTCAGCCAGTACGCTGACGGAGAACAGTCAGCCGACATTCATCGGACGCCGACAGGAAAGCAACACCATGGTTATGGAGACCGAGATTGATGTGGCTTCGCTGGATAAAGGATGTGAGGCTGGCATCACGGTCTATCAGATCCATGACGGACACTTCGACCTTGCACTCGTCAAAGACGACAAGGGTGGGGTGGAAGTACAAGCTGCCTATACCATCAAGACACTCCATCAGGCGCAGAAGGCAATGCTGGCAAAAGCCAAGAAGGTGCGTTTGCGTATCACTGCCGTTGCCGACCACTATGTGTTTGAATATGCTGCCGACGGTGCACCGTTCACAACGCTGTCCCGTCAGGCCTGTTTGTTGGTCAGCACCGAAGTGGTGGGTGGCTTCACCGGAGTTGTCGTTGGCATGTATGCCCAAGGCAAAGGCGCTGCCTGTTTCAATTATTTTGACTATATAGAAAACTAATCATCAACAAATATATTCACTAAACACGTAACACGATGAAGAAGTACTTAGCAGAAATGGTAGGCACATTCGTGCTGACCTTCTTAGGCTGCGGTGCAGCAGTTAGTTTGAATTGTGGTGTCGATACGGCATCAGTAGTGGGAACGGCTATGGCTTTCGGTATCTCGGTCATTGCCATGGCATATACCATCGGCGGCATTTCCGGTTGCCACATCAATCCTGCTATTACGCTGGGTGTATTCCTCAGTGGACGCATGAATGGCAAGGATGCCGGCATGTATATGGTGTTTCAGACCATTGGAGCCATCATAGCTGCTGCAGTACTATCGCTTCTGGTATGGACCGACCCCAGTTTGGTGGAAGGTACGGCAACTGGCGCAAACGCATGTGCTTCCAATAATGTGTTCAACGGATTGTTGGCAGAGGTGTTGCTCACCTTCCTTTTCGTCCTCGTGGTGTTGGGTGCTACCAGCAAGACCAATGGTGCTACCAACAATTTTGCAGGTCTTGCCATCGGTTTGTCGCTCATCCTCATCCATCTCGTAGGTATTCACTATACCGGAACATCGGTGAATCCCGCTCGTTCCATCGGTCCTGCCCTCTTCCAAGGCGGTCAGGCATTGAGCCAACTCTGGGTTTTCATCGTCGGTCCGTTTGCCGGTGGCGCATTGGCAGCAGGGGTGTGGAAGATGATTGCACCCGATGGAAAATAAGTATATCGGCTCTGTAGCAACAGAAACAGTTTGATGCGGTCGTTCTGACTGTCATCCATCAATATGGCGTGGCTCCTGCAGAGGGAGTCACGCCATTGCTATGTTAAGCAATGTCAATGGCGCACAGTCATCATGGGGTGCTGTGTAAACAGAGTGAAAAGAAGTATAACAATACTTGCAAAACGATGGTGTTGGGCAGAATCTTTGTATTTTTGCCGATGAAATGGAAGCACAAACATATCATACAGGCATTGCCCTGACACTGCTCACACTACTGTTGGCAGTGGTGGAAAGTCATGCAGAAGAGGCTGACAGCTGTAGCCATCAGCGCCAACTGGTAGTGGTCGATATGGAAACGGGTGTTCCGCTGCGCAACGTGGAGGTATCTACCGACGACGGACAGCACATGCGCACACCGTGGAATGGTGTGTTCTGCCTGCGCAATGGTTATAAAAGAGTTGATCTGGCTTGCCCCAACTATCAGAGTCGCTATCTATTTCCCGACGAGGTGAAAGGCGACACCATCGGACTGTTGCCCAATCTTAATGCCCTGCGCGAAGTGATAGTCTATGGGCATCGGCGCGACAAAACGGCAGCCATCAATGCCCATCTCAACAAGGTGGATGCTCAGTTGATGCAGAAAATACCTGTCGGTTTTAATCCTTTGGCATTGGTGGGATGGGCCATCGGCAAGATAGTTGGTCCGAAGGGACCTTCCAAAGCTGAGCGCCAACGGCAGAAGCAGCAGGCTCTGCTCGATAATTATTAACCCACCTTCGGGTGTCTAAAGCGTAAAGTGCAGGTGGCGGATGGATATGAAGAATGGCAAAAAATGGAATGTGGATTTTGCAAAATGGCAATTGACCGACTGATATATATTAATAATGTGTAAAGATGAGCTACAAACGGATAACTTTTTGTTACCACATCTGACACTTTCAAATATTTTTTTCTACCTTTGCATCAGAATTTAACTAACATATATAAAAATATAAAAGAATATGGTAAATTACAAAGACCTCGGCCTCGTAAACACTCGTGAGATGTTTAAGCGTGCCGTTGCTGGCGGTTATGCTATCCCAGCATTCAATTTCAACACTATGGAGCAGATGCAGGCTATCGTACAGGCTGCTGTTGAAACAAAGTCTCCAGTTATCATGCAGGTTTCTAAAGGTGCACGTAACTATGCTAACGGAACTATCCTCCGCAACTTGGCTAAGGGTGCTGTAGAGTATGCAAAGGAACTCGGTTGTGAGCATCCTGAGATTGTGCTCCACCTCGACCACGGAGATACTTTCGAGCTCTGCAAGGATTGTATCGACAATGGCTTCTCTTCTGTAATGATCGACGGTTCATCACTGCCTTACGAGGAGAACGTTGCTTTGGCCAAGAAGGTTGTTGAATATGCACATCAGTTTGATGTAACTGTTGAGGCTGAGCTCGGCGTACTTGCTGGTGTTGAGGATGATGTAGTTGCTGCAGAGTCTCACTATACCAAGCCTGAGGAAGTTATCGACTTCGCTACACGTACTGGTTGCGATTCACTCGCTATCTCTATCGGTACTTCACACGGTGCTCACAAGTTTACTCCAGAGCAGTGCACGCTCGTGAACGGTGTGCTCGTTCCACCGCCACTCGCATTCGACGTACTCGCTGAGATCGAGAAGAAGCTCCCCGGATTCCCCATCGTTCTCCACGGTTCTTCATCAGTTCCTATGGAAGAGGTTAACACTATCAACAAGTACGGTGGTCACCTTGAGGCTGCTATCGGTATTCCTGAGGATCAGCTCCGTCAGGCTGCTAAGTCTGCTGTTTGCAAGATCAACATCGACTCAGACTCTCGTCTTGCCATGACTGCTGCTATCCGCAAGCACTTAGCTGAGCATCCTGGAGATTTCGATCCACGTCAGTATCTGAAGCCTGCTCGTGAGAACATGAAGAAGATGTACATCCACAAGATTGTGAATGTGCTCGGTTCTGATGGCAAACTGGCTCAGTGCTAAGTCTATTCATCGCGTAAGCGATAGATAACAATACTATAAATCACTCTGTTGTCCGATGGATGGCAGAGTGATTTTGTTGTTTTGTTAATGATTGTTCCTTTGCTGTTAACGATTGTGCTTTATGACATCAGTCTTCTATGGTGGTCGTTAAATTACAATAATACGCTGAGTTAAAAGATAATAAACCAATAGATATTGATGTAAAAAGATGTAATTTTGCGCTGTCGATGACATGTTGCATCGGTATATTTTTTAATAACAAATATATTAGCATTATGAAAAAGATTGGTATTATGATGTTGCTTTGCATGCTGGCGATAGGTGTGAAGGCACAGGAAGAGCGTTGTCCACTGCATTTTGAAGGTTCGTTCTATATGGGAGTATCTTCCAAAGATTTGACTTTTATGGGTGAAAACATTGATTTCGGCTATTCCCCCATCAACAGGTTGTCTATCCATGCATTGGCACACTCCGAATTCTTTATCCCCAAAATTGGTGCAATCATAGACAGCAACATTGCCGTTAACTTAGGAGGCGGTATCGGTTATCAGTTGCTCAACAACAAGAATTGGCGTATGGGAACACTCGAACTCCGAGGAACACTGACTACATCGTTGGGAAGTTCTAGTTCTACGTATAAGAATACTTCGTATGGTGTGGGACTGTATTTCTATAAACATTCCAATGCACAGCGCTTCCAACCAGTTATTGGTATAGGCTTTAATGTCAGAAACTTCCATGGTAATGTGCCAAACTTCTATGGCCCTTACGTATCGTTGGGCATTCGCTTCTGATGCTGTGATATTTGCGCTCTGTAATGCGCATTAGACCATGATAGGAGGTGGCTGTCGTCAGACAACGCCTCCTCTTTTATTTCTTCTTGTCTTAGGTACTGACGCTCGGAAAAACTCAAATAGATTTGGTTTTTCACTCACTTAATCGTACCTTTGACGTATTGCATCTTAGGTACTCACGTTCGAGAAAGCAAAAAGAAAACGAGTTTTCTTTTGTTTTCTTCTCACTTAATCGTACCTTTGGTCCTATGGACCTTAGGTACTCACGCTCGGAAATGAAAATAAAAGCGAGCATTTATTTTGCATTTCACTCACTTAATCGTACCTTTGCAAACATGAAATCATTAAGAGAACTATACCGAATAGGTAAGGGTCCATCGAGTAGTCATACGATGGGACCACAGAAGGCTGCGCAAATCTTTGCCAGTCATCATGGCGATGCCTATTCTTTCGAGGTGACACTCTATGGCAGTCTAGCTGCTACGGGACGTGGCCACATGACCGACGTGGCTATCAAAGAAGTGCTTGAACCCATCGCTCCGTTGCAGTTGGAATGGCAACCGCAGGTGTTTCTGCCGTTCCATCCTAATGGAATGAAGTTTGTGGCACGCGACGCGAACAATAATATAATAGATGAGTGGATTTGCTATAGCGTGGGAGGCGGTGCTCTTTCAGAAGGCGAACATCCACGCTGGTTTGCTGATCAAAGTGAAGTATATGAGCTGAATACCATGGCTGAGATTCAACAGTGGTGCGAGAAAAGTGGTCGCAACTATTGGGAATATGTCGGCGAATGTGAGGATGAAGGCATCTGGGACTATCTTGCTGAAGTTTGGAAAGCCATGCAGGAGAGTGTGGAGCGCGGCATCGACCACGAAGGTGTATTGCCCGGTCCGTTGCATCTGCCTCGCAAAGGTCCTACCTACTATGTGAAAGCCAGCGGTTATAAACAGTCGTTGCAAACCCGTGCCTTGGTTTATGCCTATGCACTGTCGGTCAGCGAGGAGAATGCTTCAGGTGGTACCATCGTTACCGCCCCCACTTGCGGATCGTGTGGCGTATTGCCTGCCGTGCTCTATCACTTGTCTCGCGGTCATAAGTTTAGCGATATTCGTATTCTCCACGCTTTGGCTACTGCCGGTATCTTTGGCAATGTGGTGAAACGCAATGCTTCTATCTCTGGTGCCGATGTAGGTTGTCAGGGCGAAGTAGGTGTGGCTTGTGCCATGGCATCTGCCGCAGCTTGTCAATTGTTTGGTGGTAGTCCGTCGCAGGTGGAGTATGCAGCAGAGATGGGATTGGAGCATCACCTTGGAATGACATGCGATCCGGTGTGCGGTCTGGTGCAGATTCCATGTATTGAACGCAATGCTTTCGCAGCTACCCGTGCTCTCGATGCCAACCTTTACGCTGCTTTGTCAGACGGTAGCCACCGTGTTTCGTTCGATCGTGTAGTGAAGGTGATGAAGCAGACCGGTCACGACCTGCCGTCGCTCTATAAGGAGACGAGTGAAGGCGGTTTGGCGCGTGCCTATCAGTTGCACAAAGAGGAACGCAGAGACTGACAAGAGAGCGGACACACTACTACTTATTGTTTTTGACTCTGGATTTATAGGTGCGTAGCGAGTCTTCGCTCACGCAGAGAGCCTTTGCTATTCTTTCTTTTGAATAGCCCATGTGGACGAGTGTTTTAAACATCATCAAACGAGGTGACGAAATCTCAACTTTGTTCTCCAACTGCTCCACGAAAGATGCATCCTGCATGCGATAGTATTCCATAAATGCTGTGAAGTCGGGCTTACGCCATAGAAGCGTGTTGCCTCCTTGTTGGATTTCCTCATAGCGTTGTTTGCCTTTGGCAAGCAGTTGCGACTGCTTGTTGCGCAGCATTTCCACTTCCTTATGCAGTAATTTGATATCTTTTGCAGACTTTTCAGAAGAGTCTTGCAATTGTTCTATTTCTTTTTTGTTGACTAGCATTTCGTCTTTATGCAGCTTGATTTGTTGCTTGTAGTGTTGTCTGCGTATAAAATGAACTGTGATAACGATGACAATCAGTAGTGTGAGGATGACGCAAAAGGAAAGCAGAAGGTGTTCCTCTTTGCGGGCTTCATGTCGCATGTACTCTTGGTCGAGCATTCCTTGTATCTCCTTGATGCTGTCTTGCTTGTTTTTCTGTTCCAAGCTATCTTTCAGTGCAATGATTCGCTTAGCTACCTCATGGGCTTCGTGCTCCTTGTTTCGCTCAGAGAGATATTGATGTTGGGCCTCTAAAAATGAAATTTTGAAGCGTAAGTCAGTAACACTTTTTGCTTTTTCAAAATATAACATGGCTTTTTCGCCTTGGTGATTTTTGTAGTAGTGGTTGGCGAGAAGTCCATATATAATAGGATTTTTATTATTTTGTAGAGCCTTCTGGTATAGTTGTTCGGCTTCATTAGGATAAGTGTCGTCTAATAGTAAAGCCATGTTTGCCCATAGATAGACCAAATCGTCGTGCGTAAAAAAGTTGATGTTCCTATAGGCTTCCATAATATAATATTTAGCGCTATCTTTGTTATTCTCGCCAATATGGATAGCTGCGATTTCTCCTAAGGTATATGTTTTATAGGTTATATTGTTGATTCTATTGGCTATTTGCAATTTCTTTTGGTTATATTGTAATGCTTCATTGCTGTTATAGTTTTTGTCGTTGTAGTAGCCAAGATTGGTGTATATTTTAAAATTCAGTATATCATCGTGTAGCGGCTTGGCTATTTGTTCTGCTTTTTTTTCAAGAATAATGGCTTCTTTTATTCTGCCAAACTCATAGAGGATACCGCTTTTATAGTGCAATGAGAGTGCTAGTTTGCGGGCATCATAGGTCTTGGTATAGTAATCAATGCAGTAGGTAATGGCAGAATCGCTGTTTATTTTCTTTTGTTTTTGCCAGTCAATTTCTGTTTTAAGCAGCAGATAGTAGGCAGAATCCTTTGACGTCTTGATTTCGCTTGTATTGATGTTTTGTAAAAGTGATGCTGCAACTTGAAGTGAATCTTGATCAAGAAGTTTGTCAACTGTTTCAAGCTTGTGATTGATTTCACTGCTGCAATTGACAAGTAGCGTGCATATGGATAGTAGTAAGATAGAATTTACTTTTGTTTGAAGTCTCATATTTATTATCTATTTGGCGACAAAGTTATAAAAAAATCGGCGAAATTGAGGACAAAACGTAGCATTTTTATATCAAGAATATGGGTAAAAGAATATCTAATGTATTTAAGTACAAGAAATTAAGGCTATTTTCGTTTTGTAACATCTGTAGTGTTAAAATGCGTTTACGACAGGGCGCTTGAAGATAAAACATGTACTTTTGCATTGTGATTTAACCACCGGCTTCTTTGTTAAATGAAGTGTGCACACGGTGAAAATGTGAATTTTAAATAGCCTCGGAGTTGGATAAATCTTGTGCAGTTTTCATATGGAAGAGGCATAAAACAAAAAACAATGAAAAATTTCAAATTGTTATCAGTTTTTATTTTGTTTACTTTATTCTCGTGTAATGCGGAAGAGAATGCGTGTGAAACAACGTTGAATCAACAACAAAACGAACTGGCAATTTCGAACGAATTTGCAAAGGTTCAGAAGCAGATGATTTCTCTTAATGAAGAAATCACTGCAGAAAATCGTTCGCAAACACGGAGCGTGTGGGGATGGTTCAAAAGAATCGTCGGTGTTACTGTAGCTGACGCAGTAGGCGGAATCGTATGTTCGTGGTTTGGTCCTGCTGGAACTGCAGCGGGTGCAACTGCTACATCAGGTTTGGTTGCTGCATTTCTTGATGAGCCAGTTATAGAAATATATACTCGCTCAAAAGGTGATGATGAGTTGTTCCCTCCGATGAACCCAGATGATAAATCTATGAATAACTTGTTCCCGGGTGATGTGTCGGAGGAACTCTTGACCATAGGCGACAGCATTGGATATTTTCATAATAGGATATTGCTGGATATCAAGAATGAGAATCAGGGACAAAAACTCTCACGTGATTCTATCCTTGAATGTATTGCACAGAAGACGAGCGAGTTTTATCGGGTTGACAAAAACGAGATAAAACAGGATTTTGCGAACAACAAGGAACTCTTTGATTTTGTTGCAGGAGGCGATTATCAATCTGTTAATGGCGAGGATCTTCACGATATTATCGCAGCTTGGATTGCAAAATATCCAAATAAACAAGGAGAACTGACACTTCTGGAAACCTTTTTTTCCGGTCTTAACAATATTGATGTAGATGAGAATGATGGTGATTATCTCATGAAGGTTTTAAAGCTTGTGGATAATTCAGAGCTGAGCGAGGAAATAAAGAGAAATCTGCGAAATGCTTTCATTGTTGGCAATGCAAGCTACCAATTGTGGAACGTGCCAGATACGCGAGAATAACTTAACAAGTGTTACAAGTGCTGTATAGGTAGTTAAATAATCATTACTAACGATATAAAATAGTGTTTAATATAGATGATAGTTAGATATTCTGCATATATTTGCACCAGAAAAATAATAACGAACAAGAGTAGATTATGAGAAAAGTATTGTTTATGGCTGTGATGCTCTGCATGACAGCAGTGGGTGCAAAAGCCCAAACAGAGAATGTGCCTTTGCATTTCGATGCATCGTTTACAATGGGTATGCCAGCCAAGGACCTTTCGCCCATGGGCGCATCGTTCGACCTCAATTTCTCACCCATCAACCGTCTGTCTATCCATGCGTTGGCACACACCGACTTCTTTATTCCGAAGAATGGCGCTACGAAAGATTATAACAATGCAACGAATATCGGAGGCGGATTGGGCTATCAGTTGATCAGCAACGAGCGCGGTCGCCTGGGTGCATTGGAGCTGCGCGGCACAGCATCTGTATCGGTGGGAAAGAGCGATTTTGCAAACTCTACCTATTCGCTGGGCCTGTATTTCTATAAGCATCCCACGGCACAACGCTTCCAACCTATTGTCGGCGTGGGCTTTTCGATGCGCAATTTCCATGGCAACCAGCCTACTTGTTATGCCCCCTTCGTGTCGCTTGGATTCCGCTTCTGATGTTCCCCCGACACTGCACAAAAGCCCCGTAGCAACGTTGCTACGGGGCTTTTGTGCGTTATATATTATATATATAATTCGGTGTGCCTATTTTGTAGGCATGTCGGCATGTATTGTCTCCACAGAACCCGTAACGGGGTTAAGGGTCATGTGGGTGACATAGCGTTTGAAGAGTGAGCCGCTGCGCAGTTCTACAAAACCAAACTGTGCAGCATAGAGGTTGAACGATGCCAACTGATGGTCTTCGCGCAACAGGGTAAACTTGATTCTTCCGGGTACGTTGACAAAGAATCCACCGTCCTTTTTATTCTCAGGAATATCATATTTCTGCAACGTGGTATGGTGCTCATCTTCAATGTTCATGTAGTAGGGGATGCCCGACAGATCGTCTTTATCTACCAGACCGATCTTCTTGTTGAGGCGGAAAACAACTTCGCGCTTAACTTCTTTCTCCGGACAAATCGTAATAACCTGCTCTACAGTATCGCGTGTAGTGGTGCCAAGAAACATCGACATGAGTGCTTCGCGCTCTTTGTCGAGCTGGTCAATCATCAGTTGCAACTGATCTTTATCAGTCGGCATGTCTTCCGCCTCACCGCTGATGAGCATTTGACGATGGTTTTGTATCTCAAGAATCTGCTGCACGGTCAGTTCAGCCATCTTTGCCACACTACCTGCCGACAATACTTCGGCACTGAGATACTGTTTGGAATCGACAGGCGCCTTGCGTGGCGCAGGTTTGAAAGGCTCTTTCACTTTCACTTTAGCCGGTTCGGCATTGACCGCCTGAAGCACACCATCGTCGCTCAACTTCACTTCTGCAGTAGCACTCTTGCCTTTCAGCATGACGGTATAACACTTTGATGTGTCGCGAACACCAACAGGTGTGAGTCCGTAACTGACGATGCTGTGGGTCACTTCCTCTTCCTGTGCAATGCCAGAGAGACGTAGAAATTTCTCCGCATACTTACAAAATTCGCCCGGCTTGTAGGTCTTTTTCTCAACCAGCAGATTGAGTTGGAACACCGTTTTGGGTAGGAAATATACCACACCCTCTGGAGTCCTTCCGGGTTTCAAAGGTGTTGATACCGCCTGTGCCATGGTGATGATGCTCACGAAGAGCAAGGGCAGTGTGAGTATGTACTTCTTCATATTAGTCAATAGTTGTTATGTTTTTATTCTTTTAATCTTTTGAATGCTCGAGGCAGATAGTCGATGATGTCGCTTGCCGTGAGGCTCTCTTCTCCCAAGTCGCGTGCAGCGAGGTCGCCAGCCAGTCCGTGGAGATACACACCCACAATACAAGCATGTTGAGGCTCATAGCCACGTGCCAATAGTGCGGTAATGATTCCGGTGAGCACATCGCCACTTCCAGCAGTTGCCATCCCCGCATTACCTGTCGAATTGAAACGTATATGTCCGTCGGGCATGCAGATGGCGGTATATCTTCCCTTTACGATGACATAGCCATGCAGTCGTTCTGCCAGTTGGTGAGCTTTGGTTAGTCGTTCAAAGCTATCCACCGATGCACCTTCCAGTCGGTCCAGTTCCTTGGCGTGTGGGGTGAGTATGATGCCTTTGGGCAGCTGTTGCTTCCATGCGCGATGACTTGCCAGGATATTGATGGCATCTGCGTCAGCCACAATGGGGCAGGTGGCGCGTCGCAACTGTGCGATGAATGGTATGGCAGTAGCTTCGTTTTGTCCTATACCAGGTCCAATGCCCAGTGCTTGGAAGTTTTCTGTATCTACCGCTTCAGTGATGATAGTTTCTTCATGGTCGAGCTGCAACACCGCTTCGGGCACTGCCACTTGCATGATCTGACAGTTCTTGCGTGGAGTATGAACCGTCACTTTTCCAGCGCCAGCACGCAGACATGCCTTGGTAGCGAGTATGGCAGCACCTGCCATGCCGTAACTTCCAGCCATAATCAGTGCGTGTCCCATCTGTCCCTTGTGGGCGAAAGGATTGCGATCTTTCAACAATGGCCTGACATCAGACTCTTCGATGACGGTGTAGTTGGCATCTATTTTACTGATACCCTCCTGACTCAGTCGAATGTCGAGTGTTCGCAATCGGCCGATAAACTGTTGGTTTTCAGGGAAGAGAAACGAGAGTTTGGGTTGTTGCAGCGTCAGTGTGACCGATGCTCTGATGATGTTAGAGCTGACATTGTAGGTATTGTCTTCACTCATCAAGCCAGAAGGCATGTCGATAGCCACGACCTCAGCCGGCGAAGCATTGATGTATTTCACCAGTGAGGCAAATCCACCCGCCAGCGGTTTGTTGAGTCCCGACCCGAAAAGTCCGTCGATGACAAGCATTCCCTTCTCCAGTTGTGGCGGGTCAAACTCTTGTGTTACCTCTACAAATTTCTTGATGTGCTTACATTCCTGCACTCTCCGTTTGTTGATCAGACAGTCGGGCGATAGTCTGCCTCTTATGTTGAAGAGGAAAACAGCCACTTGATACCCTTGCTCGCCGAGGAGTCGTGCCACGGCAAGCGCATCACCGCCGTTGTTGCCAGGGCCGGCAAAAACGACAACTTTCACTGAGCTGTCCCATGTATTGGCAATGGTTCTTGCCAATGTGGAAGCTGCTCTTTCCATCAGATCGATACTCTGAATGGGCTCATGCTCAATGGTATATCGGTCAAGCTCACGAATCTGAGCGCTTGTAAATATCTTCATTTCACTGCAAAATTAGCAAAAATATAGTAATATATAGTCATACTTTGCTGAAAATTTAGTAATTTTGCAAGAAATTTTATATTCCTTATATATGGGAGTCGTAAAGATCAAGGACAAAACATTCGAGACATCGATATCAGAATCGCAAATCAAACAACGCCTCAAGGAGCTCGGCAGCCAGATCAGTGCCGACCTGAAGGATGACAATCCGCTGTTTATGGCGGTGCTCAACGGATCGTTTATATTTGCCGCCGACCTATTGCGCGAGGTGACGATTCCCTGTGAAGTGACATTTGTCAAGGTGGCAAGCTATGAAGGTACAGCCTCTACTGGTAAGGTGAAGCAGTTGATCGGTGTGAACCAAGACCTCACCGGACGCACAGTGGTTATTGTGGAAGACATCATCGAGAGCGGTCTGACCATGCGCAGCATCCTCAACGAACTGCACAACCGCCATGCCGAGCGTGTGTTGATATGTACGCTGACGATGAAACCCGACCGCTTGCAGGAGCAGCTCGATATTAACTATGTGGCATTCACCATCCCCAACGACTTCATTGTGGGCTATGGTTTGGATTATGACCAGCAAGGTCGTCAGTTGAAGGAAATTTACAAAGTAAAGACAGATAACGAGTAAGGATAAACTTTTTAATTTTATTTGGAAAAGAAATGAAGAATATTGTAATCTTCGGAGCTCCCGGCTCCGGTAAAGGAACACAGAGCGATTTGCTCATCGAGAAGTATGGCTTGGGTCATATCTCTACTGGCGATGTGCTTCGCAACGAGATTAAAAACGGAACAGAGTTGGGCAAGACCGCTCAAAGCTATATTGAAAAGGGTGCGTTGATTCCCGACGATCTGATGATTAGCATCCTTGCCAATGTGTATGACTCATTTGGCAAAGATCACGCCGGAGTAATCTTCGACGGTTTCCCCCGCACCATTCCACAAGCTGAAGCACTGAAGAAAATGCTTGATGAGCGTGGCCACAAGGTAGCAGCCATGATAGAACTCGACGTACCCGAAGAGGAGTTGATGACTCGACTCATCAAGCGCGGAAAGGAAAGTGGTCGTGCCGACGACAACGAGGAGACTATCAAGAAGCGCCTCGTAGTATATCATTCACAGACCATGCCCCTCGTAGAGTGGTATAAGAAGGAAGGCCTTCACCACCACATCGACGGACTTGGCACTCTGGATCGCATCTTCGGCGACATCCAGAAAGTAATCGATAATCTTTAATACGACTGATATGCCGGAAAGCAATTTCGTTGACTATGTGAAAATCTGTTGCCGTTCGGGTAAAGGCGGACGTGGGTCTATGCACCTGCGCCATGTGAAATACAACCCTAACGGCGGCCCCGACGGGGGCGACGGAGGCAAGGGCGGAAGCATCATTCTGCGTGGCAACCACAACTATTGGACGTTGTTACACCTGAGATACGAGCGCCATATCTTCGCCGAACACGGCGGTAATGGCGGTCGCGACAAGTGTCACGGCACCGACGGCAAGGATATCTACATCGACGTGCCCTGTGGCACGGTGGTCTATAATGCTGAAACCGGCAAATATGTCTGCGATGTAACCTACGATGGACAAGAGGTGATGCTCCTTAAAGGCGGTCGCGGCGGATTGGGTAACTATCAGTTCCGATCAGCCACCAACCAGGCTCCGCGCTATGCGCAGCCCGGTGAACCGATGCAGGAAATGACTGTGATCCTCGAACTGAAATTGTTGGCAGATGTCGGCCTTGTCGGTTTTCCCAATGCCGGCAAATCCACACTGGTCTCAGCCTTGTCGAATGCCCGTCCGAAGATAGCCAATTATCCCTTCACCACGATGGAGCCCAGCCTCGGTATCGTGGGCTATCGCGACCACAAATCGTTTGTGATGGCAGATATTCCCGGTATCATTGAGGGAGCCAGCGAAGGCAAAGGACTCGGTTTGCGATTCCTCCGCCACATTGAGCGCAACTCACTATTGCTCTTTATGGTGCCTGGCGATACCGACGATATCAAGCGCGAATACGAGATACTGCTCAATGAATTGCGGCAGTTTAATCCCGATTTGATCGATAAGCACCGTGTGCTGGCGGTCACCAAGTGTGATTTGCTCGACGAGGAACTGATCGACATGTTGCGCGAGACTCTGCCCGACGATCTCCCCGTGGTATTCATATCGGCTGTTGCCAACCAAGGTCTTGACGAGCTCAAAGATGTGCTTTGGGCAGAACTCAACGACGAAAGCAATAAGTTGGCTACTGCCATCGGTGAAGAGAATATCGTACACCGCGACAAGGATATGTCGATGTTTGCACAGGAAATGGCGGATGAGGGCGAAGATGAAGATATCATCTACCTCGACGACGACGACCTTGAGGATGTTGACGACCTTGAAGATTTTGAATACGAAGATGAAGAATAATCTGCCCCAGTGGCACGATTACGATATGGGAAACGGCGTGATTGCCTTCAGCACCACCAGAAAAGGTGGATGCAGCGAGGGCAATTACGCCGCTTTTAATATCAATAGATATTGTGGCGACGACCCTGCCCACATCGAAGCCAACCGCACAGCGCTCTGCCAACGCCTTGGCATCGGTATGGCGCAACTCGTAGTGCCCCACCAGGTGCATGCTGCCGAGGTCAAACAGATAGGCCGCGACTTTACCGAACAGCCTGCTGTGGTGCGTGACGAACTGACAGACGGTTTCGATGCGGTGATGACCGATGTGCCGGGCATCTGTGTTGGCGTGTCAACAGCCGATTGCATTCCCGTGTTGATCTATGACGCGGCACACCATGCCGTATGTGCTGTCCATGCCGGATGGCGTGGCACCGTACAGCGTATTGTGGTCAAAGCCATTGAACGCATGCGTGCTGCTTACGGTACACAACCTTCAGAGCTTACCGCAGCAATAGGTCCTGGTATCAGTATCGACCATTTTGAAGTGGGCGATGAGGTCTATCAGCAGTTTGTTGGTGCTGGCTTTGAGATGGAACCAATTAGCCGGCGATACCAGAAATGGCATATTGATCTGCCCGAATGTAATCGCCGCCAGTTGATTCAACTTGGTGTTGACCCTCAGCGCATCATCTCTTCAGGCATTTGCACTTATGCGCAGTCGGATATGTATTTCTCTGCGCGCCACCTTGGAATAGACAGTGGTAGGATATACAACGGCATCATGCTGACTCCCCATCGCGATTGACGGTGATGGGAGCATGCTGTTGCGATTGATATAGTCGGTTTCTGCGTGTGTTTTTGAGTATCATTGAAACCGCAAAGTATCAATCAATTACACCATTTGAAACGGTCTGTTTGCTTGCAAATTCAATGAATTTGCTGAGTAAAATCAATGAATTTGGTCTGCAATTTCAATGAATTTGCTGAGGAAAGTAAATTGATTTGCTGAGGAAAGTAAATTGATTTGCTGAGGAAAACAAATTGATTTGCTGAGGAAAGTAAATTGATTTGCTGAGGAAAACAAATTGATTTGCAATGCCAGGTGATAATTGCAAGGGAGGAATGTGGTATCGGCTGGTGGTCAAATGGTGGTCAGAGAACGTCGTGTGTAACGTATCAGTCCGATGTTTCCATGCAGATCTATCCATGCATCACTATGTGGGAAATCGGTTTCGGATAGTGCTTTCATCTGGTGTGCCACCAAGAAACGCTTACCATCTTGCTTGCGCGGACCTGCGCCGTAGCTTTGTATGAACGAATAGATGCGACCTTTTTGAAATCTGCCCTTGTGGTCGATTGTCACCGTCACTATAGGTGCGTAGCCAGAAACACCTTGCAGACTGATGCCGAAGGGTGTGCAGAAATTGCCCAGACTGTAGGCAATGAACCGTCCTTTATAGACTTCAATGCCCCTAACCACATGCGGACCGTGACCATAAACCACGTCGGCACCGTGGTCAATGCAGTAGTGTGCCAGTTGGCGCAATGCTCCACGACGCTCGCCCAGAAAGCCCTCCATGCCGTTGGGTACATGACTCTGTGCCGTCCCCTCGGCTCCACCGTGGAACGAAACGATGATGATGTCGCACTGTTGGCGCAGCTGTTTCAACAGTTTACCCACTTTCTTCAGGTCGAGATGACTGACTGTATAGCTGTTGTGGCCTAAGGCGCAGAGACCGATGCGCACACCTTGGCGCATGACAACGGCTGTTTCCGATCGTCCGGCAATGCCTGCAAAGGCGATGCCCTGCTGTCGCAAAGCGTGTTCTGTGGATATGACTCCCTCTATGCCGAAGTCGAAACTATGGTTGTTTGCCATGCTCACAAAGTCGTAGCCGGCATCCTTCAGCCACCAGGCGTAGCTTGTTGGTGTGCGAAAAGCATAGTTGTTGGCTTTGCCCTCCTTGCGTGTTTCGCCCTTGTCGCATAGTGTTCCTTCAAGATTGCCCACTGCCAAGTCGGCTTGCCTGAGGATGTCGCGTGTGTCGCGAAACAGGTATTTGCCATCCCCTCGCGGTAGTCGTGGTGTGGGATAGGTGGTGCCCATCATGATATCTCCCGTAAGAGCGATGGTCAGTGAAGCAGAAAGGCAGGTCAAAGAATGACCTGCCCATATAGTAAGAGTGAGTAATAATCGGAACATGAAGATGCTGTTACTTCGCCACGCGGCGTGCGCCTACATAGCGGCGATTATAGTAGCCTTCGGTAGAACTGCTGATTTTCACACCTTCGTTGGTGCTGGCGTGGATAAAGGTGAAGGTGTTGTTGATGGGATCATAGTCCATCACAATACCTACGTGACCTACACCGCGTCCGGAGCGAGGACTGGTGAAGAACACCAAGTCGCCACGTTGCATCTCCCAGCGCTTGATGGGGATGTTGCGTGCATACTGGTCGCGCGACGAACTGCCGATGTTGATATCGTGTTGTCCAAACACATAGCTGGTGAAACCAGAGCAGTCAAAGGCGTATGGGCCTTTGCTTCCGCTGCGATAGCGTGTGCCGATGAGAGCTGTGGCCTGATCCATGATGCTGTTTGAAGTGGCAAATGTTGCCGTACCGTCATAATCATCGGTATATAAGAAGTCGAAATTCTCTATCTCTTCATAGACAGTTTCGGTGCGTTGGGTCTTTCTTGTCTTCTTTCTCTTGCCTTTTGCCCATGTCATATCCACAGAGGACAGCAACACAAGCATGATGCATAGTAGAATTTTCTGTTTCATTTTCTTTAGTTTAGGTTATTTGGTTGGTTTAGTTATATTTCAGGATTTGACCTGGTCTGAGTCTGGTGCTCTTGCTGATGTGATTCAGTTTGCAGATGGCATCAACAGATGTACCGCGCTTGCGAGCGATAGAATAGAGCGATTCACCCTTTGATACTTTGTGGAAACGAGCTGCTGCAGAGCGGCTGCTTGTGGCCTTCTGGCGTGCAGCAGGAGTGCTGTTGTCAGCAAAATCGAGGTCGTCGCCAAATGAACTGCCGCCGGCTACACCACGCAGACGGGTAGCTTCTGCCGACTCGCGATTGTAGGTAGATTTGCGGAATACATAGTAGTCGTCAACCACGTCTTGGTTTCTGAAGTCGAACATCAGGGCAGGGTTGAGTGCTATGCCACACAGACGCGTCTCGAAGTGGAGGTGTGAACCAGTGCTGCGTCCGGTATTTCCGCCCAGTCCGATGGGATCTCCGGCACGCACCTCTTGGTTTTCAGCCACCAATTGTGCAGACATGTGACCGTAGATGGTCTCCAGTCCGTTGTTGTGTCTGATGACTACGTATTTTCCGTAGCCACGTCCTTCGTAGCGCACGATGCGCACCTTGCCACTGAAGGCAGCGCGGATGGTATCGCCGATATATACTTTGATGTCCAGTCCCTTATGTTGACGTCCCCAACGCGAACCGAAGTTGCTGGTGATAACGCGGTTGGTGGTGGGCATGCAGAAGTTGCGCAGGTTGATGCGGAAAGTGTCGGGGAGGTTGGTTGCCTTATGGGCATATCTGTTATCCCAGTCGTTGTAGAGGTCGGCTGCTGGTGATTCATAGCTCTCTGCCTGAATGAGGCGACGGAGAGCCATGCTATCTACTGCTTTCATCTTTCTGTCTATAGGGGCCTGACGTGCCAACAGATCCTGTCCCATCGTCGGGAGAGTACATACGGTTGCAACGGTTAGGAATGCTATTTTCTTTAGATTTTTAAAAAACATAATTATTCTTTTCGGTTCGTATTCTCGTTCGGTTTCAATAAAAACAGAACGATGCAAAGTTACGAAATTATTTCTAAAATCGGTAAAGTGTTAACACTATTTGTGTGTAATTTAACACTTTACGTAGCGAATTTTGCCTTTTTTTTGATTTGTCGCAGGTAGTCTTTTGTCTGTTTTTGCCCTCGTTTTTATGGGACGATTGTGCATTTTCTATAGGAAAAATAGATTTCCCCAGTTCGTTTTCCCCCACTTTTTACGAGATGGCAGACCAGTTGATATTGGTCTTGCGAAGTTGGCGCAGACGGTCCCAAAGCATGTGGTAGCGCTCCGACTGACAGGTGGGGTCTGCGTCGATGATGCGTTGTGCCTCGTCGCGTGCCATCTGTACAATCTGTCCGTCGCGTGCGATATCGGCAATTTTGAGGTCGAAAGCCATGCCGCTCTGCTGTGTTCCCTCCAGATCGCCCGGTCCACGCAGTTTCAAGTCGGCTTCGGCAATGCGGAAACCATCGTTGGTCTCACACATGATGTCTATGCGCTTGCGCGTCTCTTCAGCCAGTTTGGGTGAGGTCACAAGGATGCAGTAGCTCTGTTCGGCACCTCTGCCCACACGTCCGCGCAGTTGGTGGAGCTGGCTGAGTCCGAAGCGTTGCGCCTCCATGATGACCATCACCGAGGCATTGGGCACGTTGACTCCCACCTCAATCACGGTCGTTGCCACGAGCATCTGTGTCTCACCGCGTGCAAAGCGCTGCATCTCTTCGTCTTTCTCCTTGGCTTTCATCTTGCCGTGTACCTTGCTCAGTCGGTATTCCGGAAACACCTGACACAGCGTGGCATAGCCATCTTCCAGGCTTTTCAAGTCGATGCGCTCGCTCTCTTCGATAAGCGGAAAGACCACATAGACCTGTCGTCCCTGTTGCATCTGCTTGCGCAGTCCATCGTAGAGCGATGGTATTCGGCTGTCGAAGGCATGGGTGGTGACCACGGGCTTGCGTCCTGGCGGCAGTTCATCGATGATGCTGACATCGAGATCGCCGTAGAGTGTCATAGCCAGGGTGCGGGGAATGGGTGTGGCTGTCATTACGAGGATATGTGGCGGATTGTCGCTTTTGCTCCATAGTTTGGCGCGTTGTGCCACACCGAAACGGTGTTGTTCATCGACCACCACCATGCCCAGTCGTGCAAACTGTACTGTGTCTTCTATCACGGCATGGGTGCCCACGAGAATCTGCAACGTCCCGTCAGCCAGATCGTTGAGCACTTGTTCTCGCCGTTTGCCTTTCACCATACCCGTCAGCAGTCCGACGCTGATGTCCATGCCCTCAAGAAAGCTGCTGATGGTGCGCAGGTGTTGTTCGGCAAGAATCTCGGTTGGCGCCATGATACAGGCTTGATAGCCATTGTCGAGTGCCATCAGCATGGTCATGAGTGCCACCAGTGTCTTGCCCGAACCCACGTCGCCTTGTAGCAACCGATTCATCTGTCTGCCCGAAGCAGTGTCTTTGCGTATCTCACGGAGCACTCGTTTCTGTGCTTCGGTCAGTTGGAAGGGCAGGTGGTTGTGGTAGAAACCGTTGAAGCACTCGCCGATATGCGAGAAAACATAGCCGCGGTATTTGCGCCGATGATCGCTCGCGTACCTTAATATATTAAGCTGAACGTAGAAAAGTTCTTCAAATTTGAGTCGCAGCCGTGCGCGTTCCAGTTCTTTGGCATTGTGCGGATAGTGAATCTGTCGCAACGCCTCGTCTCGGCTGATGAGGTGGTTGGGGCGCGTGATGAAGTCGGGTAGTGTCTCGGCAATAGGCTGCTTGAGCAAATCGAGTAGTGTTTTGGTCATCTTGTCGAGCGCCCGTGAGTTCAACCCACGTTTCTTCATCTTCTCTGTCGTATTGTAGTAGGGTTGCATCCCCATATCCGAGAGTTGGATGTTTTCGGCAGGTTCAAGGTCAGGATGCACCACCTGTACCCTGCCGTTATATACGGTGGGTCGCCCGAAAACGATGTATGGAATGCCCGTTTTGTAGCGTTTGGGCACATCCTTGGCATAGTTGAACCAGGTAAGGTCCATCACGCCCGTGCCATCGGATAGGTGAGCCACTACGCGCGTCTTGCGGTGTCCCATGTCAAACGACTCGAAACTGAGTATTCTGCCGCATACTTGGACAAACGGCATGTCGCCCGTCAGTTCGTGGATGGTATAGATTCTACTTCTGTCGATATGTTTGTAGGGGTAATATTGCAACAGGTCGCCAAGGGTGTTGATGCCCAGTTCTTCGCTAAGCACCTTTTTGCGGTTGGGTCCGACCCCCGCCATATACTGGATATCCTGTTGCAGTATGTCGGTCATCGGCAGAGCGTTTCGGCAATAGCCAAGTCAAAGGGAGTGGTAATCTTGATATTTTCTCGGTTGCCCTCTACCATTGTGATGGCATGTCCATAGGACTCTACCACCGACGCATCGTCGGTAAACGCCTCGGAGAAAGGTTGGCGGTTGGCAGCCTTCAGTAGTTGGATGTCGAAAGTTTGTGGAGTTTGCACCAAACGGTAGTCGCCTCTGGGCTTTGTGCCCTCGGTGATGTGGCGTAAAGTCTCAACCACCGGAGTCACCGGAATCACCGCTTTTGCCGTGCGTGCCGTGTCGTAGCAGCGGCGAATGACGTCGATAGCAGGGAATGGGCGCACACCGTCGTGCACACCGACCACACCCTGTGCATCGTCGGGGATGAGTGCCAGTCCGTGTTGCACACTATGGAAGCGAGTCTCGCCGCCGTCAGCCAACATGTAGGGCACGTCAAACTGATACTGCCCACACAGCTCATGCCAGTAGGTCTGTTGGGCTTTAGGCAACACAAGGATAATCCGGAGCGCTTCCGAAAAATGGTGGAAGCGTTCGATAGTGCGCATCAGCACGGGTTTTCCGCCGATGGGGAGAAACTGTTTGGGAATGTCGCTGCCCATGCGCAGTCCTTTGCCTCCGGCTACGATGATGATATAGTCGGTCATCCCATGAGGTGTTTATAGCGCATACCTTCTGCAATGGCATCTGCCACATCCACACCTTTAAGCTGTGCCAGCAGTTCGTAGGCAAATGGGAATGCTGCCGCAGGCCCTTCACCGGTGGTGATATTGCCGTCGATGGTCACCAGGTCAGCCGTGTAATGCGTGTTGGTCATATTGCCTTCAAATCCCGGATAGCACGTGGCTTTCTTACCGTCGAGCAGTCCGATAGCTGCCAATACTACTGCAGGCGATGCGCAGATGGCTGCCACGAGTCGTCCCTCTTCCGCCTGCTTGCACAGTGCTTCGCAGAGCGGCTTGCATTGATAGAGGTTGGTAGCACCAGGCATACCACCCGGCAGAAACAGCAGGTCGGCATCAGTCAAGTCGCACTGTTCGAAACAAGTATCAGCCTCGATGTTCACACCGTGTGCTGATGTCACAACGTTCTGACCGGTAACGCTGACGGTAGTGACTTCGATACCGCCACGACGCCAGATGTCAACAGGGATAAGCGCTTCGATGTCTTCAAATCCCGTAGCAAGGAATACGTATGCTTTTGCCATAGTTATATCATGTGTTGGTTAGTTTTCTGAATATGATGCCCATAGTGGCCGTATGCTTATTTCAGTGCGATGAGATATTTCTCGATGGTGGGTTTCAGTCCCATGTAGAGTGCATCGCAGATGAGTGCATGTCCGATGCTCACCTCGTCGGTCCAAGGAATGCGAGAATGGAAATAGTGGAGGTTTTCGAGCGAAAGGTCATGGCCGGCGTTGAGGCCTATGCCTATGCGTCGTGCCTCCTCTGCAGCAGCCACAAAAGGAGCAATGGCAGCCTCTCTGTTGCTGTTGTATCCTGAAGCGTAAGGCTCGGTGTAGAGTTCTACGCGGTCTGCTCCGCATGCCTTTGCCCCTTCCACCATCTTCGGATCAGCATCCACAAAGATGCTGGTGCGTATGCCAGCCTGTGAGAAGGTGTGGCAGATGTCGGTCAGGAAATTGCGGTTTTCCAGTGTATCCCAACCGTGGTTGGAGGTGATTTGGTCGTGACCGTCGGGCACAAGTGTCACCTGTGTGGGTACGACCTCCAGAACCAATTTGACAAACGAGTCGATGGGATTTCCCTCGATGTTAAACTCTGTGGTGATGATGGGGTGCAGGTCGCGCACGTCCTGATAGCGTATGTGACGCTCGTCGGGGCGTGGGTGTACGGTAATGCCTTGTCCGCCAAACGATTCGATGTTGCGTGCAGCCTCGATGACATCAGGGTTGTTGCCTCCTCGTGCATTGCGCAGAGTAGCCACTTTATTGATGTTTACGCTTAGTTTTGTCATCTTCTTCAAAAATTTGTCTTAACAGATAGTGATGTTTCGCCAAAAAATACTAATTTTGTGGCGTATATTCAGCGCAAAGGTACTAAAACTTTGTGAATTAACGCCTAATAAATTAGATTTTTTATATGACTTCAAGAAAACTGCGATTTGCCATTGTCGGCAACACCTACCAAGCTAAAAAGTCGGCATCTGTACAAAAGATACTGAATTGTTTAGCTATGCATGAGGCTGAAGTATGTATGGAGCGCGAGTTCCACCGATTCCTCGTTCATGGTCAGCACCTGTCACTTGACGGGGTAGAGGTGTTTGACGGCAATGATTTTGAAGCAGACTTTACGGTGTCGATGGGTGGTGATGGTACTTTTCTGAAAACCGCTTCTATGGTGGGAGAAAAGCAAATTCCCATCATCGGTGTCAACACTGGAAGACTTGGATTCCTTGCAGATGTCAATCCACCGGAGATAGAGCCCATGGTGCAAGCCATCTATGAGGGCGACTATGCTATCGATACCCGTACGGTGCTACAGGTAGAGACCGACGGACAGCCGTTGGCAGGATGTCCTTTTGCGCTGAATGATGTGGCCATCCTCAAGCGCGATGTGGCAGCGATGATTACTGTGCACACCACGATCAATGGCGACTACGTGACAACCTATCAGGCTGACGGACTGGTCATCAGTACGCCAACCGGCAGTACGGCGTATTCCCTTTCAGTGGGCGGTCCGATCATCGTGCCCGGCACCCATGTGTTTTCCATCACGGCGGTAGCTCCCCATTCGCTCAATGTGCGTCCTTTGGTACTTTCCGAAGATTCAGAAATCACCCTCACCGTAGAGAGCCGTTCTCACAATTTCCTAGTGGCGCTCGACGGTCGTTCGGAGAAATTGCCCGATTCCACCCGACTGACGCTTCGCAAAGCCCCATACCGGGTGAAGGTAGTGAAGCGCGCAGGTCAGAAATACTTCCATACCCTGCGCGACAAAATGATGTGGGGAGCCGATCAACGCGGATGATGCGTGGATGGCGGAAATGATTTGTCAGCCTCGCAAAAGTCAGTTGTCCGCCTTGTCAGCGTCAGTTGTCAGCCTCTCCAGAGTCCGTGCAGGTTGCAGTATTCACGTGCCGTAACCATTTTCGCATCGGTTATGAATTCAGCCACAGGAGCCTCTCCGGGCTTCAACTCGTGGCGCATCACGTCACGGTCGGTCAGCAGTTCAATCCATTCGATGTGGTGTTCAGGTGTCATGGGGTGTTCCACACTCCCCACGCTGACGCGGTAGCCGCCTTCAATGCGCTCTACTATGGGCACATGTTTCTCTACAGCACCATCGATACCTTTCTCGTTCATGCGCTGCATGACTTTTCCGCAGCATGACATTTCTGCACCTTCGTGCAACACCTCTACGATATTTCCGCAGATGGTGCATCGGTAAATTTCTCTTTTCTTTGTTGCCATAGCTCTGAATAATTTAGTTTATAATAATATGGTTATCACCACAAAGTTACGGATTAATCCGTTACCTTGTGTCGTTTGATAGGTTTTCTTGTGTTTTTTTAACCATCATCCCACCATTCCAATCCATAGATTGAAAAGGTGGGACGATGTGATGTAGGTATGATAGGCTATGTGTTACTGCTTCAGTTGGTTTGCTCCTTGCGCTTGTCATACTTCAGGTAAAGCCCGGCAAGGATGGTGCCAGAGATGCTGTGCCACGCACAACTGATGGCGCATGGCAATACGGCGAGTGGTTGTGCTGCAAAGAAATTGCTTGCCAATACCGTGGCAAGACCGGCATTCTGCATACCCACCTCGATACTGATGGTGCGCTTCTTGGCAGTATTGAAACCGGCTGCGCGTCCGGCAAACCATCCTAACAGATAGCCCAATGAATTGTGGCAGAACACCACGGCAAAGGTCCAGAAGAAGAGCATCACGCCGCCTTCCAACAGATCGTCATGGACTGTAGAGATGACACCGCCCACGATGATGGCGAGACAAGTGACACTAATGCCCGGCATGAGACTCTGTATGGTGGGAAAACATGCCTTTCGGCTGTAGATCTTGTTGAGTGCACAACCTATTGCCACAGGTATGATGGTCACAATCAGAATATTGATGAACATGCCGACGGCATCGATGTGGATGATTTCGCCTGCTGTAATCTGCATCAGCAGTGGTGTCATTACCGGTGCAAGGAGTGTTGAGGCACATGTCATGCCTACCGAGAAAGCCACATCGCCATGGCAGAGATAACTCATGATGTTGCTTGACACACCACCCGGACAGCATCCTACCAAGAGAATGCCCAAGGCTAACGGGGCATCGAGGTGCCATACATGTACCAGCAGCCATGCTACGGCAGGCATGATGAAAAATTGCGCACAGGTACCAATCAATACGTCAAGCGGCCGTTGTGCCAGGATGCGGAAATCATCGGTGGTGAGCGTCAGACCCATGGTGAGCATGATGATGCCGAGAATGACGGTTTGGGTTGTGCCACGCACCCAGTCGAAGAGATGCGGGAAAAAGAAGGTGACGAGTGCCACGCCTATGACAAATACTGAAGCGTGGGCAGCCAACAGGCGGCTGACAGCCTGCATGTGTTTTATTGTGTTCATGTCTTTCTTTGTTGTTGAAACGGTTTGCAAAAGTACTCCATTTCTTGCAAACAAGCAAACAAAAAGCAGTTTTCTTGTCCAACAAGCGTTTCTCGAAGATCGTAAGTCCATGGATTGCGGTACGCATCGACAGCTGTGTACGACGTGTCGCACGGGCTGTTCGTGGAAACAGTCCTTGCGTAATACTGAAATGAATAAATCCCACCACAGCGGCACATCTTTTCCACCTCATCGCCCGATGCTCCTTATATATTAAGGTGTAAATGTTAAATGTTGTGTGCAGTGCAAAAAAAATGGCTGAAAATGTTGGATGGTATTCGAATAATACATACCTTTGCGGTGTACTATTACAGTAATACACCAAACACGCAAGTATATGATACAAGTAGAAAACTTAAGTTTCAATTATGTTGGAACGAAACGTGAGGTCTTTTCCGACTTCAGTCTGCAACTGACAGACAACAAAATCTATGGGCTTCTTGGCAAGAACGGCACAGGCAAGAGTACGTTGCTCTATCTGCTTTGTGGCTTGTTACGCCCCAAGAAGGGTGGTGTGTTCATTGACGGAGTATTAGCCAGCGACCGCCGGTCCGCTATGTTGGAAGATATTTTCATGGTACCCGAAGAGTTTACGCTACCTCAAGTGACCCTCGACACCTACGTGAAGATGAACAAGGGATTCTATCCGCATTTCAGCGAAGAGGTACTTGAACGCTGTCTGGCAGACTTTGAATTGTCTCGCCAAACCAAGCTCCACCAACTCTCGATGGGTCAGAAGAAGAAAGCCTTCATGAGTTTTGCACTTGCCACAGGTACTCGCTTGCTCCTGATGGACGAGCCTACCAACGGTCTCGACATCCCCTCGAAAAGTCAGTTTCGCAAGGTTATAGCCAACAATATGACCGACGACCGCATCATGATCATCTCCACCCATCAGGTGCACGACATAGAGTCGTTGCTCGACCACGTGCTGATCCTCAGTCAGAGCAATCTCTTGCTCAATGCTTCGGTAAGCGATATCAGCGATGACTACAAGTTTGAATACCGCACTCCGGCAGAGATGGACGATAGCGTGCTCTATGCAGAACCCAGTTTGCAGGGTAATGCCGTGATAGTCCGCCGACAGCCCGTCGACCATGAAACACCGATGAATCTCGAATTGCTGTTTAATGCAGTAATCACTGGAAAACTGAGATAAACAAACCAAATTAACAATGAATACAAAGAACAATAATTTTCAATTCAGCCGATTGCTGATGGTGATGCGTTGGGATATGTTTACCAACTTGAAGAGCTATCTGAACATGATGCTTGGCATGACCTTCGCCCTGTTGCCCTTCTTTATCATGCAGCAGTATCAGTTGAGCAAGCAGTATCAGCTTTTTCCCGATACCATCGACCTCAGCTATTTGGGGATGTCACAATATGTTTTAATGATTTCCAGCATAGCCATGTATATGATGGCCACACAGATATTCATGGTGATGAAGACCACTGGACAGCGCGAACAGTTTCTGATGCTGCCAGCCAGCAATCTTGAAAAGTATATCAGCAGATTCCTTTTCTCTACGCTTGGTGCTGCCGTCGCAATGATCACCGCCATCGTAGTATCTGACCTGGTGCAACTGATATTCAGTTTCGTACTCCTGCCCGGTCACCATCAGAGCTTATGCCTCTATGCCGTGGCATTGCTATGGAAAATATGGACTACTTTTATAGAAAACAACGATTCTACCGGTGCCCTATTGCTATCTCTGTCGATCGTGACCTGTGGAGTGCTCGTCCATAGCTTCTTCATCCTTTGTGGAACACTCTTCCGCAAGCACACCATTGTGGTGTCAGGCATCCTCTTCATCGTGATGACCTATCTGGTGATCTATGTAATCGAGAGTGTACCAGACACTATAACGACCTGCCTGATGCATGGTGACAACAGCTGGCTCTTTAGTATAGCCGAACTGCTGCTCGCAGGTTTTCAGTATTGGCTATCCTATAAGGTGTTCACCCGTATGCAGGTCATCTGCAACAAGTGGATCAATTTATAAACAAAAAGAAAACTGCTATGAATTTCAGTAATGACAAAGCCATCTATGTACAGATAGCCGACCGCCTCTGTGATGAGATTCTGGCACAAATGTATGAGGAAGACGGACGCATTCCCAGTGTCAGAGAATATGCTGTGCTATTGGAGGTCAATGCCAATACCACGGTGAAGGCCTACGACCTGTTGGCTGCCGAGGGTGTCATCTATAACAAGCGCGGACTGGGCTATTTTGTGGCAAAAGGTGCAAGAGACCAGATACAAACGGTGAGAAAGACCGAGTTTATGAAGCAGCACCTCCCCGAATTGGCACGACAGATGAAGTTGCTCGGCATCAGTATCGATGAAGTGGATGAGGCATTGCGCCAAGCACTCGACGCACAGCCTTGATGCAGCACAGAAACGGCTGTCATAGAAAAAATATCAGCCATGGTGCAACTTTTTTGCGCTATGATGCGTCAAACAGATAATTTTAAGCGCAAACCCACTATCGGTTAGAAACAATGAAACAAAAACAAACAACAAGATGATTCACCTCAGTGACCTCAACAAAACCTATCAGGGCGCACAACCGCTCCACGTGCTCAAGGGCATCAACCTCGATATAGCCCGTGGCGAGTTTGTGTCCATCATGGGTGCATCAGGATCAGGCAAATCGACCCTGCTCAATATCCTCGGCATCCTCGACAACTATGATTCGGGCGAATATCTGCTCAACAACGTATTGATACGCGACCTCAGCGAGACCCGTGCCGCAGAATACCGCAACAAGATGATAGGCTTCATCTTCCAGTCGTTCAACCTCATCTCGTTCAAGACTGCCGTGGAGAATGTCGAACTGCCACTCTTCTATCAGGGCGTGGGCAGACGTAAGCGCCACCAGATGGCGATGGAATATCTCGACCGCCTCGGTTTGGCACCCTGGGCAGACCATTATCCCAACGAGATGTCGGGCGGACAGAAGCAACGTGTGGCTATTGCCCGTGCCCTCATTACCAAACCGCAGATCATCCTTGCCGACGAACCGACGGGTGCGCTCGACTCTAAAACGAGTGTCGAGGTGATGGATCTGCTCAAGGAGCTCCATCAGAAGGATGGCATGACCATCGTCGTGGTGACCCATGAGAGTGGTGTTGCCAACGAGACCGATAAGGTCATCCATATCAAAGACGGACTGATAGGAAGTATAGAAAACAATTTCGACCACCACCTCGTGTCGAAAGACTATGTGAAATAATACATTATGCGAGAACTCATCAAAGAAATATGGAGCACGTCGAAGCGCAACAAACTGCGCACCTCGCTCACCGGTTTTGCCGTGGCATGGGGCATCTTCATGCTCATCTTCCTGTTGGGCGCAGGCAACGGACTCATCAATGCACAGTTGCAACAGTCTGACAGACGACTCTCCACCTCGATGCAGGTGTATGGAGGCTATACCTCTAAAGCCTATCGCGGACTGAAAGAAGGTCGTAACATACAGTTGCGCACCCAAGACCTCGACATTACCAATCGTGCTTTCTCCGACAATACCCAGGAGGTGGGTGCCCTGTTGTCGAAGTTTGGGGTCAATATCACCTATGGCGACAACTACCTCTCTGCCCAAGACCTGTCGGGTGTGTATCCCAGCGACCAACGTATCAATAAGGTGGAACTGCTGGCAGGCCGCTTCATCAACGATATTGATATGAAGGAGCGCCGCAAGGTCATCGTGCTCTGCGAAGCACAAGCCAAAGAGTTGACCAAAGACCCTCGTGCCTTGATAGGCAGGCAGGTCAACGTCGGCAACATCTCGTTTCAAGTGGTGGGCATCACCAAGGACGACAAGCAGAGCAGAAACCAGAGCGCCTGCATACCCTACCACACCCTCAATGCCATCTATATGGGCAATGCCGGCTGGGTAGGCGTCATCCAGTTTGAAATCAAGAACCTGGTCACCGAAGATCAGAACGACGCTTTTGAGAAGCGCTACCGCGCCACCATTAACACCCAGCACGATGCCGACCCTGCCGACGAGTCTGCCATCTACATCTGGAATCGCTATATGGATAATATCCAGATGGCAAAAGGCATCCGTATGATACGCGTCGCCCTGTGGGTGATAGGCATCTTCACGCTGTTGAGCGGCATAGTGGGTGTGTCCAATATCATGCTCATCACCGTCAAGGAGCGCACACGTGAGTTTGGCATCCGCAAAGCCATTGGCGCCAAACCCTGGTCCATCCTCAAACTCATCATCACCGAGAGCGTCATCATCACCTCCTTCTTCGGCTATATAGGTATGGTGCTTGGCGTAGCCGCCAACGAGTATATGGATGCTACCATCGGCCACGAGGTGATAGACACCGGACTCTTTCAAGCCACCATGTTTGTAGATCCCACCGTAGGTCTCGACGTCTGCTTCCAAGCCACCATGCTCATCGTACTGGCAGGAACCGTTGCCGGACTCATCCCTGCCGTCAAGGCAGCCCGCGTGCGACCGATAGAAGCCTTGCGGGCAGACTGACCTGATGTATCATTCAGATAAAACATATTCATTCCTATGAAATTTGATATAGATTCCTATCGCGAGATACTCGACACCATCACCCGCAACAAGAGCCGCAGCTTCCTCACAGGCTTCGGTGTGTTCTGGGGTGTGTTCATGCTCATCGTCCTTATAGGCGGCGGACAGGGACTGAAGGAGATGTTGCAGTCTAACTTCGCAGGCTTTGCCACCAATACCGCCATGATATGGACGCAGAACACCACCAAGCCCTACAAGGGATTCCGCAAGGGCCGCTATGTGTCGATGGTGGAGAATGACATGACGCGCTTGCGCCAGCAGGTGCCCGAACTCGACATCATCACGCCCTATATGTTTGGCGGCAACAAGAAAGCCGTGGTGGGGGAGTACTCCTTCGATGCCACCGTCGCCGGTGTGGACCACGACTATGCCAGGGTGGCACCGCCCGTGATGTACTACGGACGCTACATCAACGAGATGGACGTCAGACAGGCACGCAAGGTGTGTGTCATCGGCAAGGAGGTGTATAAGAAACTCTTCCCCGGTGGTGGCGACCCCTGTGGCAGGCGCATCCGTGTCGATGCCGCCTACTATACCGTGGTGGGTGTTGACTACAAGGTCAACGGCATCAATATCAGCGGACGCCCCGACCAACTCGTCACCATCCCCTACACCCTCTTCCGTAAGACCTACAACACCGGTGACCAGATCCACAGTCTGGCGGTGACTGGCAAACCTGGAGTGGTGATGAGCACGCTGACCGACCGCATCCGCACTGTCATAGCACGTGCCCACATGATCGACCCGACCGACGAGAAAGCCATCACCACCTTCAATACCGAGGTGCTTTTCGCCATGCTCGACAATCTCTTCAACGGTGTCAACTTCCTGATATGGCTCGTGGGCATAGGCACGCTGCTGGCAGGTGCTATCGGTGTGTCCAACATCATGATGGTGACGGTCAGGGAGCGCACCACAGAGATTGGCATCCGCCGTGCCATCGGCGCCACACCGAAGATGATTCTCTCGCAGATCATGTCGGAGAGCATCGTCCTGACTGCCGTGGCGGGCATGAGTGGCATCCTCTTCGGCGTGGGTGTGCTTCAACTCATCGAACTGGCAAGCACCGAAGACGGTATCCTTGCCGCCCATTTCCAAGTGGGCTTCTGGACGGCTATCATCGCCACCCTGCTGCTCAGTCTGCTGGGCGGACTGGCAGGACTCGCTCCCGCATGGCGTGCCATGAGCATCAAACCCGTTGATGCCATGCGCGACGAATAAGCACAGCTAACCATACAAGAAAACAAAAACATATAAATGATATGAAGAAATACTCAAAACTCATCATCGCAGCTATTGTTGCCTTGGTATTCATCGGAACCTTCGTGTTCCTCTATCAGAAATCGCTGCCCAAGGAGGTGCAGTATAGTGAATATACTCCGAAGGTGGAGGATATCCTCAAAACGACCGTCATCACGGGCAAGATAGAACCGCGCAACGAGGTGAACATCAAACCGCAGATCAGCGGCATCATCACCGAGATATGCAAGGAGGCTGGCGACTATGTGCAGGCTGGCGAAGTCATTGCCAAGGTGAAGGTCATCCCCGACATGGGACAGCTCAGTTCGGCGGAGAGCCGGGTGCGCCTGGCTACCCTCAATATGCGACAGGCTGAGGTCGATTACAATCGCGAGAAGAATCTCTACGACCAGAAACTTGTCTCGGCTGACGAATACGACAAGGTGCGACAGCAGATGAAGCAGGCCGCCGAAGAGGCGAAGGCTGCACAGGATGCCCTTGAGGTGGTGCGCGACGGTGTGTCGAAGTCTAATGCCAACGCTTCATCCACCCTCATCCGATCTACCATCAGCGGTGTCATCCTCGACATCCCCGTCAAGGTGGGCAACTCCGTCATCCTCAGCAACACCTTCAACGACGGTACCACCATTGCATCGGTGGCAAACATGAACGACCTCATCTTCCGTGGCAATATCGACGAGACCGAGGTGGGACGCCTCGTGGCGGGCATGCCCATGAAGATCACCATCGGTGCCATGCAAGATCTGAAGTTTGACGCCAGTCTGGAATATATCTCTCCGAAAGCCATAGAAAACAACGGTGCCAACCAGTTTGAGGTGAAGGCTGCCGTCCATGCTGTCGAGGGCGGCAAGGTGCGGTCGGGCTATAGTGCCAATGCCGAGATTGTCCTGGCAAAGGCGTCAAAGGTCATCGCCGTACCGGAGAGTGCCATCGAGTTCAGTGGCGACTCTACCTTCGTCTATCTCGTCCGCGGTACTGCCGATAAGAAGACCTATACCCGCCAGGCTGTGGTCACCGGACTGAGCGACGGCGTGAATATCGAGATTAAGAAGGGACTCTCCCTCAAAGACAGGGTGCGCGGTCCGCAGATCATTGCCGATGATAACAAGGAGGAATAAGCGTATGAAACACCAGATCATTTCTCGCACAGCTCTCATGGCAGCAGCCCTGCTGACTGCTGCCGCCATGCCGGCGCAGACTCCGTCACAGCGCCAGTGGACGCTCCGCGAATGTGCCGACTATGCCGTGGCACACAATATCAGCATCCGTCAGCAGCGCAACCAGTGCAGCCAACAGGCGGTACAGCTCCATACGGCGAAGCACCGCCGCTTGCCCGACCTCTATGCGTCGGCAAGCGAATCGTTCTCCTTCGGTCGCGGACTGACCATGGAGAATACCTATGCCGACCGCAATACCAGCAGCACCTCGCTGGCGCTCTCCGCCTCCGTGCCGCTGTTTACGGGGTTTGAAATCCCCAACACCGTCAAACTCCGACAACTCAACCTCGAAGCTGCCACACAGGATTTGGAGAAAGCCCGAAACGATATCCGCATGCAGGTGGCTCAGGCATACGTGCAGATCCTCTACAACATGGAGATTGCCGATGTGGCTCAACGCCAGGTGACTATCGACTCCATGCAGGTGGCGCGCCTCCAGTCGTTTGTCGATCACGGCAAGGCGAGCATCGCACAGCTCTCCCAACAGCAGGCCACCCTCGGACAGGCGCTTTCCACGGCTACCCAGGCAGCTGGCAACGTCCGACTGGCGCTGCTCGACCTCTCCCAACTGCTCGAACTCCCTTCGCCTGACGGTTTCCAGATTGTGCGCCCGGCGACAACGGCGATTGCTGCCATTCCCGCCAGTCCCGAAGTAGTGTTTGCCGAGGCTGTTGCCCTCAAGCCGGAGGTTCAGGCAGAACAGCTGCGGCTCCATGCCTCCGACCGCAGCATCCGCATTGCGCAGGCAGGCTATTACCCCACGCTGTCGCTCAACGGCGGACTGCAGACCAATTACTACAAGACGAGCGGATTGGCTGCCGACGGGTTTGGCAAACAGTTGAAAAACAATTTCGCTCAGTATATCGGAATCAGTCTCAGCATCCCCATCTTCAACCGCTTCACCACGCGCAACAGCGTGAGGATGGCACGTCTCGACCGCGACAACCAAGCCCTCCAACTCGACCTCGTGAAGAAGCGCCTCTATAAGGAGATCCAACAGGTGTATTACAATGCCGTGGCAGCACAGGCCAAATACGAGAGTAGCCTGCTGGCGTGCCAGTCGGGCAGCGAGGCTTTCACCCTTACCCGGGCGAAATACGAGAACGGCAAAGCCACCGTCACCGAGTTCAACGAGGCCAAGAGCCAGCTCCTCAAGGCAGAGAGCGACCTGGTGCAGGCGCGCTACGAGTACCTCTACCAGACAGCCCTCCTCGATTTCTACCGTGGCAAGCCCCTGCAGTTTTGAGGGTGCATCAGCCCCTCCGTCATCAACCCCTTTTTATTATCTATTATGGAATACATGTCACAAGAAGGCTTCGACAAGATAGCCAACGAACTCCACAACCTTGAAACCACAGAACTCTCCCGTGTGCGCGACGCCATTGCAGAAGCGCGCGACAAGGGAGACCTCAGCGAGAACTTCGAGTACCATGCCGCCAAGCGCGAGCAAGGGCGCCTGTTGGGGCGCATTCGTTTCCTGCAGCGCGTGCTGGAGAATGCACGCGTCATCGACCCTGCCCTGCTCAAGACCGACAGCGTAGGACTGTTGAGCCGTGTTGCCATCACCAATATCGGCAACAACCGCTCCATGACCTATACCGTAGTGAGCCCCCACGAGGCCAATATGGCAGAGGGCAAAATCTCTATCAAGTCGCCCATCGCACAGGCGCTCCTCAACCATCGGGCTGGCGATGAGGTCACGGTGCGCGTGCCTGCCGGCACAGTGCGCCTCCGCATTGACAGTGTCGAGTTAGGGTAGGGTGCGCGTGTCGTAAAAAAAAAACAAAAGCAGGGGCGCATCGCACGTCCCTGCTTTTCGAGTGTGTGTAAGGTCAATAATTGTCAAGAAATATAGCAATTCACTAAGAAATCTCAAAACTAACTGTGCTTGCCTAGCCGTTGGTCTATCACGCAATCCACTCCGATAAGGCTGCCGGAGAATATCAGACACTGTGCCACAAACCACAATACCGACTCGCTGATCTCGCCCGTAGGCGGAGTGAAAAATCCCATGAAGGCAAACACGATGGCTGTGATGATGCAGACCAGCGATGCCGTCTGCTTATAACGGATACTCTTCATGATAAGAATCTGCGGTTAAGCAGTGCCCCTCTCGCCTCAGGGGAGCGAGGCACTGCGGTTAGGTTCAGCCCTCCACTCCGCTACCGCCACTTGGGGTACCGCCTGTTGACGAGCTACCGCCGCCACCGTTTGAACCTGGGTTGCTGTCGGTCACTTTTCCAGGGATGGGCAAGAGTCCCTCCTTGTTGGCCTCCTTGATACCCATGCACTCGTAGGCGTAGCGGTCTGCGCGAGTCGTTGAGGAGTTGTTAAACTTACCGCCGAGCTTCTTGCCGCTGAAGGGGAGGAAGCGGAGGTTCACACCGGCAATCTGTGCCACATCAAACTTGGATGGGTCGCTGACCGCCTTCTTGCCGTCGTTGCGGATGGAGTTGTAGAACGTTCCGAGTTCGCCCAGCTTCACCTTGTAGCCCTGCGCCAGCAGTTCGTTGATGCAGTCAACCATTTTGGTCATCACTCCGACCACCACGTCGCGGGTATAGACTGATCCGTGGTCTGAGATGTGGGCTGCCAGCTCGTCAAGGTTCACAGTGCCCTGCGAAACGGGTTTTGCGTAATACTTGCTGTAAGAGTTGCTCTTGGTGTTCATACTCTTCTGCAGGCAGTAGCGAATAGTAGTTAGTGTACTCATAATAGAAACGAATTTAGTTAAACAAAGAAGAAAATTATCGCCTGCAAAGGTACGGGTATGTTTTTGCGAAATGTCAGTTAATGTCACTTATTGCCACTTATGCCGTGTTAAAAGAACTTAAAGTCGGACGCTGCGCCTCGCTTCTTTTGCCCCATTGCGGCAAAGGCAGTAACTTTGCGTAAAAATAAAATCATCTGATCATTATGCCTACACTACGTCCTTACACCTCTATGAGCCGCACCCGTCTGGCACAGCTCTACTGCCCCGACGTCACCCCTCGCCATGCCTGGCGCACGCTGAAAGCATGGATGGATCGCTGCCGTCCGCTCCTCGCCCGCCTCCGCTCGCTCGGTTACGACGGCCGTCAGCGCATCCTTTCGCCTGCCATGGTAGCCGCCATTACGGAGTATCTCGGAGAGCCTTAAAACGCCGAACGTCAATCGACGAGGGCGATTGGCAATATCTCCTTCGACGATTGGCGTTATCGCCACCGCCGAACGGCATACCTCGCGCGCGCGCCTGTTTACTGCCGATTCGGGCAGTTGCCCGAAAACGGTTACGATTTGAAACCCTTGTTGCAGTGAAATAGAAACTTTAACAGAAGTGTTAATGCGATTTAACGTTTTTTTTTTTTTGTTAACGCAAAGGTTCGTACCTTTGCAGCCGAGGTCCAGCCTCACGGATACAGCGGTATTCGGTCAAGTTACATACGGTGTAATCCTTTCCTCCGCCCCGATTTTAGGAAGACATCTGAGGTGTGCCACAAGGGAACAATTTTGTATTGTTTTTTTTGTATAATATTTTCAATAATAAACACTCAAGCGCAGCAACTCCGAAGGAATTTCGTAGTTTGCTGCGCTTGATGGTATGTGACAGTGCCCGACGGTGGGCGATTATTTCTTTTTGCGGTTGGCGCGCTGCTCACGGTATTTTGCCTTCTGGCGCGCTGAACCGCTGCCATGGGCGCCGGTGATATACTTCTTCTTCTTAGCCTTGGTCTTTACTTTGCCGTCGTCGGCTTTCGGACCGCCGCCCTTTTTGAAGCTGATGCCTCGCTCAAGGATCTGAGAGAAATCGTCGTCGTTCATGTTCATAGGGCAATGGGCTGTTTAGTGGTGGAACAGGCGAACGCCAGTGAACGCCATGGCAATGGAGTATTTGTCGCAGGTCATGATGACATGGTCGTCGCGAACGGAACCGCCAGCCTGGGCGATATACTCTACGCCGCTCTTGTGGGCGCGCTCGATATTGTCGCCGAAGGGGAAGAAGGCGTCGGAACCTAACGCCACGCGGGTGTTCTGGGCAATCCAGGCTTTCTTCTCTTCAAGAGTCAGCACTTCGGGCTGACGGGTGAAGAACTGCTGCCAGGCGCCGTCGCGCAATACGTCGTCGTGCTCGTCTTCTGAGAGATAGACGTCGATGGTGTTGTCGCGGTCGGCACGGCGGATGCCCTCCTTGAAGGGGAGCGCCATGACTTTGGGATGCTGGCGTAGCCACCAGATGTCAGCCTTGTTGCCAGCCAGACGGGTGCAGTGGATGCGGCTCTGCTGACCGGCTCCGATGCCGATGGCCTGTCCGTCTTTCACGTAGCATACGGAGTTGCTCTGGGTGTATTTCAGCGTGATGAGGGCGATGATGAGGTCGCGCTTGGCTTCGGCAGTGAAGGTCTTGTTTTGCGTGGGGATGTTTTCAAAGAGTGCGGGGTCGTCGAGCTTGATCTCGTTGCGGCCCTGCTCGAAGGTGATGCCAAACACCTGTTTGCGTTCGATGGGTTCGGGCACGTAGCTGGGGTCTATCTTGATGACATTATAGGTGCCCTTGCGCTTGGCCTTGAGAATCTCGATGGCTTCGGGGGTGAAGTCGGGGGCGATGACACCGTCGCTGACTTCGCGCTTCAGCAGGGTGGCGGTGACAGCGTCGCAGGTGTCGGACAGCGCCACGAAGTCGCCATAGGACGACATGCGGTCGGCACCGCGGGCACGGGCATAGGCGCAAGCCACGGGCGACTCGTCGAGTCCGGCAATGTCGTCAACGAAATAGATCTTTTTGAGCGTGTCGCTCAGAGGGAGACCTACTGCAGCGCCAGCAGGAGATACGTGCTTGAAGGAAGCGGCTGCCGGCAGACCGGTGGCTGCCTTGAGTTCTCTGACAAGTTGCCAGGCGTTGAAGGCATCCAGAAAATTGATGTAGCCAGGGCGGCCGTTGATAACCTCAATGGGGAGTTCGCCCTCGGTCATGAAGATGCGCGAAGGCTTTTGGTTCGGATTACATCCGTACTTGAGTTGTAGTTCTTTCATTGTTGTGTAGTGTGTATATTCCTTGTTTCCGGCCACAAAGTTACTAAAAATGTGGCAGAAAGTTGCATCTTACGGCGTCTTTTAGCGTGGGAGGTCTGCTTACTTGTTTTCGAGCAAGATGGCTTTGGCCTCGGCATTATTCATGCCCGGCATGGTTTCGCCTACATGGGCGCCGATATAGGTGGGGTCGCAAACGGTGAATTTCTCGCCCTGGAGCATGATGCAATCGCCCTTGACATCATCGGTGAACTGTACTGCCATGGCTAAATGGCCGGGGTAGTGGATGAGGACGCAGTGCAAGCCGAGCAGGTCGCGCACCATGCGCGAGAGCAGGATGGAACGGTCTTCGCAGTCGCAGTAGGGGTAGTAGAGGGTTTCTTCGGGGAAGAAGGCGCGGTCGCAGCCCCACACCTTGTCGTCGTACTCATAGACGAAGGCAGTCTGGACGAAGTTTAACAGGCGCTCCATGGCTTCGAGTTGGCTGAGTCCTGCTATCTTTTCTTTCATCGCCGCCATGAAGGTCTGGCTGATGGCTTTGGGCATCGGCATGTTGGCATACATCGCCCAGAGGGTCTGCTGATTCTCGTTGATCATCGACGGGGGATAGCTGGCGTAGAAGGAGAGCGCTTTCTTGTTGACGGTGGCTTCGACGAGTACCTTGGGGAAGGCTGCCGACTTCAGGCTTCGTGGCGCCGAGGCTTCGTAGTCGAAGCGCTGTTCTTGGGACAGGAGCATGGAGAGGGGTTGCTCCTGTGGGAAGGGAACTTCGCAGATGTAGAGTTTCTCAGCGTTGCCGCCGTAGGGATAGTAGTAGCAGTCTCCGATGGTATAATAGGACCGGTTGAAGAGCACGTGTTTGCTGCCGAAGAGCATGAAGAGGCGGTTGTCGGCAATGCCCATGCGCATCTTGTAGCCACTCTGACAGTAGAGATACGCCATGAGCAGGGTGGCTTCGTTGCTCTTGCCCAGACAGGCCTGTGAGGCGCTGTCGAGCAGGTGGAGGTATGCCCAGTCGCTGAACTGATGGTCGCGACGGAGTTGGAGACAGTCGTGGAGCGTGTTGTTGTAGGCTGGCGTGGCGAGCCTGACCCACAGGTCGGCAATGGCATCCTTGTTGACAGCAGGCAGGCGGAAGCGCTCCTCGTCGCCGAAGCGGATGCGGCACTGGGTGCCAAAGACGGTGAAATCGACATACTGTGGTGCGTCGCCCTTGGGTTGCTCTTCGATGGGTTCGATGGGTTCGGGCTGCGGTTCAGCCTTAGGGATGGTGACCACCACGGGCTTGATGGGCAGCACGCGGTCTTCCTGGGGTCGCGGCTGCGGCTTGTCCTCCTGTGGCTTGATGACGGGCGGCACGTCTTTCTCCTTGGGTTGCGGGATGGGGGCATCGGCATCAAACTGCTTCCAGGCTTCGCGCAGGAAATTGGCATAAGCCTCGTTGATCTGGTTGCGGAAGTTTTCAAAGTCCTGTTGCATCGACTGGTTGAAATCGTCGAAGTTGGCGTTGAGGTCGCCCATGAAATCATCGAACGACTCATCGGCATCGTTCTCCTGCGTACTTTCAGCCTCCTTGACTTTCTGCTCGCGCGTCACGGTGGCAGGGTCGCTCGACCGCTTCTGGGCTATCTGCTGCTTGCCCTGTGCCTTCTTCTTCAGAAAGTTGATATACTGCTGGGTGAGCTGGATGGTGGATTTCTTGCCGTTGGAGGTGCTCTTCTGAGCATTTTGCGCCGTGGCGGCAAGGGTGATCAGGGCAAGTGCAACCAGTAGGGTGGTGATTCTTTGAGTCATCATATCGCATTATTTTGAGTTGTATGCCTCAATACTTTCTTTGATGATGCCCTCGGCCAATACCAGGAAGGCTATGGCGGAGAATGCCCATCCGAAGTTGAGACTGAAATTGTATTTGCAGAAAAGGATGAAGCCGAGCCATACCCATACTGCCATCCAGAGGAACATGAGATAGCTGCGGAAGAAGGTGGCAGAGAGCAGGAAGCGCCAGAAGCGATTGCCGATGCGGCTGACACGATTCTTATAGAAGGAGAATATCGTCTCGGTGAAGAAGACCAGGAGGAAGGCTATGATCCACTGCTGCCATCCGCTGGCACTCTTCACTTCTGTTTGGTTGATGAGGGTGTCGATGGCATAACCTAACAGTTCCACTCCGGCAATCTTGCCGAGGGGAGTGTAGTGCATGTCGTACTCGTCTTTCATGGCGCCGAAGAGCACCACCTTGCCGCGGATCAAATCGCCGCTCTTGCTCACATCTTCGGGATTGATCACGCGATAGTGGCGGGGCGAGAAATTGATGTTCAGGTCTTTGTCGAGGGGCTTGTAGATTTCTTTTCCCTGATAGGTGTTGACCACCTTGGTGATGAACGAGGGCTGGAGCTTGCCCTGATAGCGGCGCCCAAGACTGAGTTGGCGCTTCAGTCCTCCGTAGAGGTTGCGCTGCATATTGGTGAAGCCCTCCATGACGGGAACGGCTTCGGCAAAGAAGGAGTGGACCGATTCGGCATAACCGATGCTGTCGTTCTGATAGTCGAGCAGTTTGTAGGAATAGACGATGTTGTCGTATTTGGCAGCTGTCTCAAAGATCATGGCATCGCCCAAAGTGTCTTCCTTCAGTCCTTCAAACACCACATCGACGCCTACCACGCGGGGTTTCTGCTTGCCGATGGCATCGAGTGTGGCTGCTATCTCACGGCGGCTGTAAAGGTCGGACATATCGACAATGACAATGTCGGGACTGTCTTCGAGGATGTCACCATCCTGGAGGATGTGGTAATAGACGTCGGTCATCTCGAAGTCGGTTACCACCTGGGCTATGGGATTGAATACCGTAAGGTTGAACGCAAAGAGGGCGAACAGACCTGCAACGGCAAAGGACAGAATGGTGACGATGAGGTTGCGTATCATAAAGCGTGGTGTCAGTTTTGAGTTGTAGTATTTGCAAAATTAAACATTATATTTCAGATGCACAACCCTTGTTGACCATTTTTTTGTTGATGTCAAGATGTTAACGGCTGATTTTTACGGAATGAACGATATTCTTTACCGAATGACACATTTTGGGGGATGTTTCGTTTGGTCGTCAGAAACATTTCTTGTAATTTTGCAGCCGTTATGGAGAAAAAGAGACATGCGCTTCGAAAACTGCTGGAGGCAGTGGAGAAGGAGTTGGTGAAGAAGCCCAACCGTAAGACGCTTGACCGACTGGCGCTCCTGGCAGGATTCCAGGACTGGCAGTCGTTTCAAGATGCACTTCATGGGGATGATGATGGGACTTCCAACTATGAGGACTAAAAAAGAGAGAGACACCGTTGCCTGATGGCAGGATGTCTCTCTCCTTATCTTTCTTTTGTCGCAAAGTCTTATTTTGCGATAGCGGTACGCTTCTCCTTGATGCGTGCTGCCTTACCAGTGAGCTTGCGCAGATAGTAAAGCTTAGCGCGGCGAACCTTACCAACCTTGTTCACTTCAATGCTGTCGATATTGGGCGACTCGATAGGGAAGATACGCTCTACACCTACAGTGCCAGACATCTTGCGAACAGTGAAACGCTTTTTGTCACCATGACCGTTGATCTTGATTACAACACCACGGTAGAGCTGGATGCGCTCCTTTGAACCCTCGATAATTTTGTAAGCGACAGTGATCGTGTCACCAGCCTTGAACTCTGGAAACTTCTTGCCGGTTGCAAATGCTTCTTCAGCAATTTTAATTAAATCCATTTTGTTTTTTAAATTAAATTTGTTGTATCGTTCCTACGCAACATAACAGGCAACTCGTTACTTCCTGCCAGCGATTACGTGGAAAGCGACTGCAAAGTTACGGCTTTTTCACGACACTTGCAATTTTTAGTTCTTCTTTTTTGCTAATTATCCGCTTTTTCGTACTTTTGCAGGAAAGACAGATTCGTTATGAAGAAAATTTTAATTACTTTTGCAGCTGCCACAATCATGGTGTCTGCATGCCATACTGGCTATCAGGTGGCATCGGTAGAAAGACAGCGTATCTTAGTGGATGCTCGCTATGATGTGCATCCTGACAAAAAAGCTGTGGGGTTTCTGGCTCCCTACAAACAGATGGTGGATAGCGTGATGGGACCTGTCGTGGGACGTTCTTCCCACTATATGACGGCGCAGCGTCCAGAGGGTGACCTCTCTAATCTGCTGGCTGACATCCTGGTGTGGGCAGGCGAGAGCTATGGTGAGCAACCTGTATTTGGCGTATATAATATGGGTGGTGTGAGAGCTGCGTTGCCTAAAGGGGAAGTGACTTACGGTGATGTCCTCGATGTGGCACCCTTTGAAAACAAGATTGCGTTTGCCACGTTGTCGGGCGCTGATGTGTTGCAACTCTTCAGAGAGATTGCCCGAGTGGGCGGTGAGGGATTGAGCCATTCTGTGCGGTTGGTTATCAGCAGAAAGGGCGAACTCCTCGATGCCACCATCAATGGCGAACCCATAGATCCGGCTAAGGACTATCGCATCACCACTATCGACTACCTCCTCGGCGGTACGGATAATATGACGGCATTTAAGAAGTGTCGCAATATCAATTCGCCACAGAATGCGGAAAACAATTCGCGGTTTGTGATTATGAACTATTTCCGCGAACAGACACGACTCGGACGTGAAGTGGATGCTAAGATTGAAGGCCGTGTGACGGTAAAAGACTAACCCGTAAAAAAGATGAATATCATGGATAAGAAAGATATGCTATATAATAAGGTGATGATGCTGGTGGCTGTGATGCTTCCTGTCTGCCTGTGCTTTGCTGTGCCCACAGAGACAATGGCAAAGAAACCTAAGAAACTTGTCATTCTGCATACCAATGATACCCATTCCACCATTCTGCCCGTCAGCGAGCACTTGCCCGATACGATGAAGGCGGGACGTGGCGGCTTTGTGAGACGTGTGGCTATGATCAAAGAAGAGCGTAAGCGCAATCCAGACCTCCTCTATTTCGATAGTGGAGACTTCAGTCAGGGGTCGGCATACTATACCATGTTTAAGGGGGATGTGGAAATCGGTCTGATGAATCTCATGGGACTGGATGCCGTTACGATAGGCAACCATGAGTTTGATTTCGGACTGGAAAATATGGCACGACTGTTTCGTATGGCGAACTTCCCTATCGTGTGTGCCAATTACGATTTCACCGGTACGGTTTGTGAAGATGTTGTGAAACCCTATGTCGTTCTTCATCGCAACGGACTGAAAATTGGGGTGTTCGGACTGTCACCGAAGATGAAGGGGCTTGTGGCTGACAAAAACTGTGAAGGGGTGAAATATCTCGACCCTATAGCAACAGCACGCAAAACAGCTGAGGTGCTGAAGAAGAAAGAAAAGTGTGATGTGGTGATTTGCGTGTCACACATGGGATGGGCTGACGGAAAGGAATATGATGCCAACGTGATACAAGGGTCACGCTATATAGACCTCGTACTGGGGGGACACACCCATACCTATATGAAACATTTGGAATATGTCAAGGACCATGACGGACATGACGTGCCTGTAGATCAGAATGGTAAACATGCCATCTACGTGGGACGCATTGTGATGAATCTGAAGTAATCGGGCTGGCAGAGATATTGACCCGGTGACGACGGATTCTATTCAAAATAGAAGGTGAGCACCACCATCTTTGTCTGCGCGCTGCTGACACTGCCGGCGAAAGCCTGCTTGTTGGCATCGCGCAGACGGTCTTTATGCCCTCGGTCAAGACTATTGCCCAAACCATAACAGAACTTGAGTTCGGGAATCCACTTGAAGTAGGGTAAGTAGAAATCACAGCCCAAGCCCACTTCGATCATGGTGGTGAAGCGCTTCAAACGGATATAGTCGCTCGAAGGACTCGTCAGATTTACCATCGGACTGATGCCAGCGGTAAGGTAGGGGCGATAGTTGTTCCAACGCTGGGCACTGAACTTGAGGCTTACAGGCACTGCCAGATACGTGTTTTTCAAGTCTTGCGTATATGGGTGGGGATGCCCTTCTGCATCGGTATCCTTCAGATCATGGAATGTGATGTGGTTGGAACCGAAGTGGAGGGCAGGAGATAAACGGAGCGACAAATGCTCGTGTAAGCGCCAATCGGCAAGTACACCGATGGTGAAACCGGTATTCCATCGTTCAGCATCAGTCACGATGAGACGCTCGTGGGGTGTTCCGTCCTCGCTCATGATGGCTTGAAGCCCCACGTTATCCATCTCGATGTCTTGCAGGTGGGTGCCTACCAGTATGCCGAAATGCAATGGGCGCTGATCGATATAGGGTTTGTTCTGCACTCTACGCTGCTGGGCTAAGCCTGTAAGCGTTGTGGTCAGAAATATCGTCAGTAGTATCGTGATTCTTGTCTTCATATTCACAATAACGCTCATTATTAGTGATTTATTGTATTCTCCATGTTTTTTCTTTCCCTATCGCCATGTCGTGATCATTTGTTTTGGGCTTTCTACAATACAAAAAAAACTAAAAAACAATCATCAAAATTAGGTAGTTTCGAAAATAATATATACCTTTGCATCATCAACATTTAGTATTTACATTTAACTAAACAAATATTAAGATTATGGCATACGTAATTGGTGATGACTGTATCGCATGCGGTACATGTATCGATGAGTGTCCCGTAGGAGCTATCTCTGAGGGCGACAAGTATTCAATTGACCCAGATGCTTGCACCGAGTGTGGAACTTGCGCTGGTGTTTGTCCTTCAGAGGCTATCAGCCTGCCTGCATAAGACAATACAAGTCAATAAAGAAATAAGACCCTTCATTTATTTTGAAGGGTTTTTTTATTTCATCACATTCAGTAAACTAACCTTTCAAAGACTATGAATATTGAAACGGTGAGAGACTATTGTCTGTCACTTCCGCTTGTCACAGAAGACTTCCCTTTTGATGACCAGACGCTTGCGTTTCGTATCATGGACAGAATATTTGCGTGCATGGATATGGAACGTCCTGAGTGGGTAACTATGAAATGTAATCCAGACCGTGCACTTGAACTACGAGAAGAATACGTTGAGATTGAAGGGGCATGGCATTGGAACAAAAAATACTGGAACCAAGTCAATCTCTATGGCCACCTTGACGATGAGTTGATACGGTCGCTCATACGACATAGTTATCGTGAAGTGGTGAGAAAACTCAAAAAGGCTGAAAGGCTTGAACACCCCGAAATTACAGACGTTTGTTGAGGTGCTTTCGTCTCTTTTATACCAAATAAAACAGATTATTCGCCTACGACTCTATCCGAAACCGGCCGTTTATTACATGCATGACAGTATTATATGTCCAATGACCGATTTGCGTTTATAAAAGTCCAACAATCCCTCTATCTTTGCTCGACAGTAGCTTTCGTGTTAGACCATGGCAGACTCTTACAGCCAAGTCAGTCGTTTCCATAACTCTTCTAAAGGTCCTCGGCTATGATGCCTGAACCAATATTGACAGAATAAATATTGAACGATGACCATAACGATGCCGATAAGTGCTGCATAAGTGGTTCCTACTTTGTGGTAGTATCCAAACCCATAACCACAGAAAATAATGGTACCTATAATGGATTGCAGCAAATAGTTGGTCAGGCTCATGCGACCAAACAGACAGAGATGATGCATTATGCGTTGAAATCTTGGATATGCATACCAGAGGGTGACTATGGTAGAGACCATGCTTGACAGGATAACGAGATTGTAGATAGGAGATAGCCATTTTTCCAATGAACCAAACGGTGTCAGACTCATCAACACAGTAATCCCAACGGAAACAATCAGCACCTGATACCAATAATACAGGTGTTGACCTTCGTTGTAGAACAACCGATGTCTGCCCAACTGCATGCCGAGGATGAATAGGCAGAGTATTTGTGTCAACCGGCCTGTATAGACGAAAAAGAATACGTCGGTAGGGAAACCCAACTTCAAATTGATGAGCGTATTGTGCCAAAAACTGCCATATTGGTGTACTTCACTCATTGTCCCAAACATCTCCCAAAGGTGCGTAGGGTCTATTTCATATCCTGACAATAGGCACATGAGTTCTATCGGTTGAAGCGCTAGGAAGATAATGATAGTCCATACCCAGCGCGATGATAGATGGCTGATGGGGATGAGTAATAAGCCAATGAGTGCATAAATGATGAGAATGTCACCATCATAGAAGGCTACATTGACGATGCCAAAACAGAGTAGGAGGGACATACGCCACGAGAAACGCCAGTCGAACGACTGATGCTTTTGTTGCTGGTTGTCGTTCATGATGAAGAAACTCAAACCGAAAAGCATGGCAAAGATACCATACATCTTACCAGATAGTAGCCATGCCAATGTGTCGGCAATCTGTTGGTCGATTGGCAATGTGTTTGAAATGGGCTGTGACGTGAAGATGTTGAAATGCTCCACAGCATGATAGATGATAATACCTGCCACGGCTATTCCGCGTAAGGCGTCAGCCACGTCAATACGGGTATTGGGTAGTCCTTTTGTCTTGTACATAACGATCTGTATTGTTGATGGTGCAAAAGTAGGCATAAAAAGTGAATTGCACAATAGCTCGCTCGTCTTATTCCGTCAGATGAAAACTTTTTCAGATATACCGCATCTTAGTAATCGATGTTATCAAACTAACGATATTCATAATTTTAATTTTCTTGTGATAACCTATGCATAACGGCGTGCTATTTGCACTACGTCTTCTATCATAAATAGTTGGAATGTCTCGAAAAAAAGGAAGAACCATCTTGCGATTGGCCCTTCCTCCCAGTTTAGTCCTTGAAAAATTGGGGTTGCTTATTTAACACCAAGTACTTGTTTGGCAATATCGTTTTCTGGATCGATTTTCAACAGCTTGTGTGCAAATTCTGTTGCTTTTGCCTTATCGTCCTTAGCTACATAGTAGTAAGAGATCATATAGCGATATGCCTCGATCAGACGGGCATTGTCTGCCTTGTCTTTTGTCTCTTTAGGTGCAATCATCTCTTCCAACTTCTGATAGAAGGGAAGTGCGAGACCCAGCTTCTGGTCGGGGTCTTGATATGAGTTTACACGTGCACGCATGAACGTTGCATATTCGATGGCATTCTCATAGCGGTTCTGCAAGTCTTCATATGCTACATCAGCGTTCTTCAGTTCTTCTTTCTGAGCATCACCTTCCAAGGTTCCTGCTTTCTGGGTGTGAAGCTGACCGAGTTTTGCCAAATCGTTGGCTGTTGGTTTCTCTACAGTTGCAATGTACTCCTTGTGGTATTTGATGGCGTTGTCGAAGTCATCTTTGTTGAGATATGCCTCGGTAATCTGTTCAATGATACCAGCACGCTTATCCTTGTTGTCCATGTCGGGCTGGGCAAGCGCCTTCTCGTACATCTCAATGGCTTTGTCACTCTGCTTAGCACCGTTGTAGGCATTGCCATAGTAAGTGTAGTCGAAGTAAGAGAACTTTGCTGAGTCTGACTGGTTGAAGAGGGCATCTGCATATTTCAGAGCCTGATCATATTCCTTAAGGTCTGTACTGTTGAAGAATGCCAGACGGTTGAAAGCAGCGCTACGTGGCTTGCGGGTCAGACCATATTGAGCAATCTCAAGACTCTTCTGATTCTGCTGTTTGAAGAATGCAGACATGGCATAGTCGCTCAAGTCGCTATCCTCCATCTTCGTCATATCAGCCTTATTGTAGTATTCAAGAGCCTTCTCGAAATCGTTGGCGAGATAGTAGATACGACCTGCAATAGCATCAACAGCTACATCAGGACGCTGTGCGCGGAGCTCCTCAAGTACGCTGATTGCCTCAGAGGGACTGATCTTGCGATATACGTTGGCATACTTGAAATAAGCCTCAGGGTTCTTAGGATCAGCATAGCGAGCCTGTGTGTAGTAAGAGGCTGCTTCACCACCATTGTCACCCAATGCCTGAATATCACCTAGCATGATGAATGCCTCCGCATTCTTGTTCTTGCTGGCTGCGAGAGTGTAGTTAGCAAAAGTACGAGCATTAGCTGTATCCTTGGCTGCATAGAATGCCTTGGCGAAAGCCAACAGGTTGGCAACGTTCTTTTTGTTCTTCTTATAGTAGTTCTTCATCTGCTTGTCGAAGTCGGCAGGTTTGCTACTAATCATCTGTTTTACTGCAGCTACGTCGGCTGCGGTGCCATCCTGGGCGTTGGCCTGTGTGCTGAATCCTATCATCAGCGCACCCATCAATAGGTATTTAATTGTCTTCATAATCTCTTTTTTTATTATGTTAGTTAGACATAAATTTGTTTCTTCTTGTTATTTCACTATCACACTACGTGTTGTCATGTTGCCATAAGCAGGCAGAATTGACGAGTGGTAGATGATAAGCTGACCCTTGGGCGATGCGATATAATTGCTGAAACCGAAAGGCAGACCGCGATAGGAATCATTCAGCAAGCAATATATGGTACGTATCAATGGATAGCTGTCATCATAGATGTAGTATTGATAGGGCTTGTAGCTATTTTCTGGGGTGGCTGTCTCCATACGGCTGACAGACATCACACGGATATTCTTCTTAAAGGTGACGTTGGTCGTGTCACGTTTGTCGTTCAACCAGTTTGAACCGATGATGCCAATGGCATTCTTGGTGCTTTCCACATAGTTGATGACTTCGGCAGATTTCTCTACAGCCTGAATGTTAGGACTGTTGATGGGCTTGCCTCCCAATATGGAATCCTGACAATAGCGAACGGTGCTCGATTTCGGATGGTCGAATACCACTTCTATATCGCCTTGCTTCGAACCAGGATAGATATCACTCCACTTCTTGGCTTCACCACGGAGTATGCGGGCTATATCCTTGACGGTGATACAGGTGTCGGGATTGGATTTGTTGATGATTAGTGCCAAACCATCGTAAGCAATGGGAGCAGACTTCATCGACTTGTATCCTAAGTTTTTGAGTGTGTTAAACTCGTTTTTGGTGTATTGACGAGAGGTAATGGCGAGAAATATCTTTTCCTCCATCAGCATTTTTACGGCATCTTGCTCATTTGTATAGATGGCAGTAAGCTTGGCTTTAGGATGGTCGTTGTTGAACATCTCTACCTCTTCATCGATAATGGGTGCGAAACTATTATCAGAGGCGAAACTAATCGCCCCTGATGATATAGTATCTGCACGAAATTTTTTCGGCTTGCTGTCTTTGCAGGCAGCAAGTCCGAAAATAATTAGTGCTAATCCAACGAAAATGTTGAATGTGTTTCTTCTCATATTACTGAAGTCTGAAGGTTACAGGAAGGGTGTACTTTACACGTACAGCCGAACCATTCTGCTTACCAGGAATCCAGCGTGGCATGCTCTGCACAACGCGCTTGGCTTCCTTGTCGAGTGAAGAGTCAACTGACTTCACAACTTTCACGTCCGTGATAGAACCGTCGCGCTCAACGATGAACGATACGATTACACGACCCTGAATGCCGTTTTCCTCAGCTACTACTGGATACTTGATGCTCTTGTTCAGATACTCGAACAGGGCAGACTGACCACCAGGGTAAGAAGGCATCTGTTCAACAACGTCGAACACCTTGGCTACTTCTTCCTTTGGAGGCTCTGGCTGTGCGATAACCTCTTTAGCTTTCAGCACCTCACCGGCAGCATCGTCATTACCTTTCACGTCGAAAGAACCGATAGCAGTCTTAGTCTTGTTGAGGTCATCCTGTGACTTCAACTCTTCATCAGGCTTTACTTCGGAGTCCTTCTTGATGACAGGAGGAACGAATTTTACCGAACTCTTTACTTTTTCAACAGGTTTGGCTTCCTCGATCTTCACAGGTGCTTTCTTCTCAACTTTTACCTCTTTCTTGGCAATCTGTGAGAGCTCGACATCTGCTGAAATCTCTTCCTTGCTGTTTGCTTCAATGATGGCGTTGACACCTACGATAAGACCGATGGCAGCAGCCAGGATCACCATGATGATAATTGAATACACGTTACGTGATCCTGTGTTCTTGCGCAGCTTGTAAGCACCGTATTCCTTGTTTCTTCCTTCGAAGACAAGGTCAACCCATCCATTGTCAATCAAATCTATTTTAGACATAGTTTCTTGCTTTTAGATGTTACTTAATGTCATTTACTTGATACCCTTAGCTTTGAGAAGCTTCATGTCGTCGGGGCTAATCTCGTCGATGACGTACTTACCGATACTGCAAATCTGCATCTCATCCAGTGCAGTGACCATGTTCTCGTAGCTTGACGCATCGGTCGGCTTGATAATAATGGTCAGTGTAGGAACTTTCTCGCCATTGAGCAGTTCACCGTTACGAATCTTTGACAACTCATTGTTGTAAGTAGAATCGGGCATTTCTGTCTCCTTCTTCTTCTTGTCCAACTCAAGTTTTGCCAGGCGAATCTTTGCTACAGGAATGATACCTTCCTCTGTACGATGCTCGGTAATGATCTTACGGATACCATCTTTACCCCATGTAGTTTCCTTCATGCAGGTTGGATCGTCATACTTGGGAATACCCTTGATGTAGTAGATTTTGTTGTCGCCACCAAGATAAAAAGTAATGGTGTGTGACTCTTTGGTTGCGTTCTTATCCGCATCGCTGATGTTCTTGTCGTTACTTGGCATGGTCAGCTGCATGGCCTGCGGCTTGCTCAAAGACGTACAGAGCATGAAGAACGTGATAAGAAGCATCATCATGTCCACCATCGGCGTGAAATCGACGCGTACATTGACTTTCTTCTGTTTACTTGCTTTTTGCTTTGCCATTCTTTACTCCTCCGCTTCTTTAAACGATGTAATCAACTGATAACGGTTCTCATCCATAGAGCGCAGTTCTGACATGACGGTCTTAACAACCTTATAAGGTGTCTTTGAGTCTGCATTGATGCAGATCTTCATGTCTTCACCTGCGTCGAGCGCAGTTCTTACCCACAACTGGAATTCACTCATGCCTTTTGTACCGTCACCATTGGCGATACTGTCGGTGGGAATACCTTTGGTGGCCAGTGTCTCAGCCAACTTGCTCTGAGGCAGTGAGAGATACTGTTCCAACTCGTTCATGGGTACACCAAACTGTGTCTCTTCCAAGAACTTCTGCTGAAGGGCAGGGCTGAGGTTTACACCGAACTTGTCGGTCATATCCAACAGCGTTGTCTTCAGATAGTTCACATTGTCCATGCTCATGAACACCTTACCCTGAGGGTTGATGGTGATGTTCAGAACATTGTTCTCTGGAACCTTGACCTTAGCGGCTGACTGTGGTGTGTTGACCTTTACTGGTTCATTCTTCACGAATGTAGATGTCATCATGAAGAACGTCAGCAAAAGCACCATCACGTCAGACATTGGGGTCATGTCTATCCAGACGTCGCTTTTCTTAATTTTTACTTTACCCATAGTGATAAAATTTTAAAGGGTTAGCAAAAATTAAGCCTCTTCTGTGTGGTTTGCTTCGTAAGTCTGAGCAATTGAGTAACCAACCTCGTCGAGGGCGAATGTCAACTTGTCAATCTTGTTGGTGTAGTAGTTGTAAGCTACAACAGCTACCCAAGAGGTCAAAATACCAGATGCGGTATTAACCAGGGCCTCAGAAATACCGAGTGACAGAGCCTGTGAGTCAGCACCACCACCAGCGGCCAGAGCGGCGAATGAACGGATCATACCTACAACGGTTCCGAACAGAGCGGTCAGAGTACCGAGGGTAACGATAGTAGCGATGATAGGCATGTTCATGGTCAGAGTAGGCATCTCCAGCTGAGTAGCCTCTTCGTGAGCCTGCTGGATCTTAGCTACTTTCTGAGCCTTCTTGATACCAGAAACAGCTTCCATCTCCTTGTAAGCACGGAGAGAAGCACCTACTACGTTAGCAACAGAACCGCGCTGCTTGTCGCAGAGCTCCTGAGCCTTTACGAAATCATTAGCGTTAAGAGCAGCCTTGATGTTAGCCACGAACTTAGGGAGTTTGCCCTTACCAAAAGCGGTGTTCAGAGCCAGACCACGCTCGATAGACAGAGCGATTACTGAGAACAGCAGGGTAAGGATCACAGGTACAACGACACCACCTTTGTAGATGGTACCCCACATGTTACCGTCGATAACTTCACCGTTTGCAGGGTTGATGTGATCTGCATTACCGAGGAAGTACTTGAAGAAACATACTGCGAGAACGAAGCAGACAGCGATAATCCAGAATGCTCCTTTTACTCCCTGAAAGCCCTGGCCCTTCTTGGCGGGGGCTGCTTTTTTTGTAGTTGCCATAATTTTGAATGTAATTTTAGTTATTAAATAAAGTTATATATCTTTCTGATTTAGCGTACTTTGCGGTTTCTAGACAGTCGTAAAAAAGCAGTTTTGCCTCTATAACTGAAAGCAAAGATAATCATTTGCGCCGTACAATTGTTATAATTAAGAACTTTTAACTAGTTAATAATTCTTTTTTTTATTTCAGCAGGGCTAATGTCTCCTTGATTCTGCGCATGGCTTCGATGATATTTTCGTCGCTTGTTGCATAGCTCATGCGGAAGCAGTCTGGATCACCGAATGCGTCACCGCCAACGGTTGCCACGTGACCTTTTTCGAGGAGGAAGAGGGCGAGGTCGCTGGAGTTGTTGATGGTGGTGCTTTCGTAACTCTTTCCATAGAAGCTGCTGCATTTGGGGAAGAGATAGAATGCACCTTGCGGTACGTTGACTTCGAGTCCTGGTATGTCTTGCGCGAGCTTGACAATAAGGTTGCGGCGGCGTTCAAAGGCCTGACGCATCTGCTCTACGCATTCCTGACTTTGTGTGTATGCGAACTCTGCTGCTTTCTGACTTACGGAGCATGGACCGCTGGTGTATTGTCCTTGCAACTTGTTGCAACCTTTGACAATCCATTCGGGTGCGGCGATGTAACCGATGCGCCAACCTGTCATAGCGTATGCTTTTGATACTCCGTTGACGATGATGCTGCGCTCTTTCATGCCGGGGAACTGGGCGATGCTCTCGTGGTGTCCTACGTAGTTGATGTGCTCGTAGATTTCGTCTGCTAATACGAAGAGGTCATCGTGACGTTTGATAACTTCTGCAAGTCCTGCAAGTTCTTCCTTGGTATATACGCTACCTGTTGGATTGCTTGGTGAGCAGAGGATGAGCAAGCGTGTCTTGGGGGTGATGGCAGCTTCAAGTTGTTCGGGAGTCATCTTGAAGTTTTGCTCGAATCCAGCTTCTACGATGACAGGTGTGCCTCCAGCCAATTTTACCATCTGCGGATAGCTTACCCAATATGGGGCAGGTATGATGACTTCGTCGCCGGGATTGACAAGTGCCATGACGGTGTTGCAGACGCTCTGCTTGGCACCGTTTGATACAAGTACCTCGTTGACGGTATAGTCAAGTCCGTTTTCGTTTTTGAGTTTTTCTACGATGGCCTTGCGCAAATCAGCGTATCCAGGTACTGGTGAGTATCTGGAGTAATTGTCGTCGATAGCTTTTTTTGCGGCCTCTTTGATGTGGTCCGGTGTGTTGAAGTCAGGTTCTCCGACGCTCATGTTTATAACGTCGATGCCTTGCGCTTTCATCTCTGAGCTCTTCTGCGACATTGCGAGTGTTGCAGAAGGAGCCAACCGTTGGAGTCGGTCTGATAGTTGTGCCATGTTATTTTTGTATAAGTAGAATTGTTTGCAAAATTAGTCAATTATTTCTTTTTTACGAAAGAAATTAGTTGATTTTTACCTTTTTCGTATTAAAATACAATGAATTGGTTATTATTTGAGGTGCAGGGTGTGTCCCATGCGGTTTTTCTTCGTTTCAAGATAATGTCTGTTGAACTTGTTTGGAGTTACTTCAATGGGGACATTTTCAACGATTTCCAGTCCGTAACCTTCAAGACCGACGCGTTTTACGGGGTTGTTGGTGAGCAGTCGCATCTTGCGTACGCCGAGGTGGCGGAGCATCTGAGCGCCACAGCCATAATCTCGCTCGTCGGCTTTGAAGCCAAGGTGTAGGTTGGCATCTACTGTGTCGAGGCCTTCTTCTTGCAGTTTGTAGGCTGCAATCTTGTTCATCAGTCCGATACCGCGACCTTCTTGCTGCATATAGATTACCACGCCTTTGCCTTCTTTTTCAATGGCTTGCATGGCTTTGTGAAGTTGTTCTCCACAGTCGCATCGCATGGAACCGAGGATATCGCCAGTCATGCATGATGAGTGTACGCGTACGAGTACAGGTTCGTCTTCTTTCCATTCGCCTTTGATGAGTGCCATGTGTTCCAGTCCATTGCTGTTTTGGCGGAATGGGATGAGTCGGAAATGTCCGTATTCGGTGGGCATATCTACCTCTTCGCCTACTTCGATGATAGATTCTTTTTGCAGGCGGTAGGCTATCATGTCTTTGATGGTGATAACCTTCAAATCATGCTTTCTGGCAAATGCTATAAGTTCTGGCAGACGAGCCATGGTACCATCGTCGTTCATGATTTCCATGAGTGCTCCGGCGGGATAGAGTCCTGCCATGTGACAAAGGTCGATGGCGGCTTCGGTGTGTCCGCATCTGCGAAGTACTCCGTTGTCTTGTGCATAGAGTGGGTTGACATGTCCGGGGCGTCCAAAAGTCTGTGGTGTGGCGTTGGGGTCGGCTAATGCCTTAATGGTGGCAGCGCGGTCATGTGCAGACACGCCAGTCGAGCATCCTTCGATCTTGTCGATGGTGACGGTGAATGGAGTGCCGAGCAGCGAGGTGTTGTCCTGTACTTGGTGTGGCAGGTCGAGTTCGATGCTACGGCTGATGGTGACAGGTGCGCAGAGTACGCCACGTGCGTATTTCAGCATGAAGTTCACCATTTCTGGAGTGATTTTCTCTGCTGCACAGATGAGGTCGCCCTCGTTCTCGCGGTCTTCATCATCTACAACGATGACGAATTTGCCTTCGCGGAAGTCGTGAATGGCTTCCTCTACGGTATTTACTTTGAGTTTCTCCATATTGTAATTTTCTTTTTATACCTTATTTATATATTATGAGATATTATGTTTCTTATGGTTATTGAATTCCTGTTTTGTCGTGATTGTCTAGGTTTTTTTCAGACTATTATAGTCTGTACCTGTTATTTCAGCTATTCGTTTGACAATGAGTTCGTTGTTTGTTGTGATGGCCGTGAGGTCTTTATACAATCGGAACCTGAACTGGCACATGCGGAGGTAGAATATGATGCCTGTTGGTAAGAATATTCCCGTGATGGCGTTGAGCCATTTGCGCCGGAAGGGCCGAGTGTGTGCATGGGTTGCAACGATGGGGAATCTGTTGAGGTAGGTAATGATGGCACGGTCTCGTGTGTTCATCAAATCTCGTATGATGTTTTCCTGCATTTCGTTGATGCGCTCGATGTTCTGGTCGTTGCCTGGACGGAAAAATACCTTGATAGGGTTGGGTAGGCGCAGCAGCCTGTGTTCGGTGTTATACTGTTGTATTTCGTTGTTGATGTGTAATAACAGCTGTGCATCGTTGATGTAGGATGGATCTTCGATGATGACCTCCTTACTGCTGATGTGTCGTTTGGATCTCAGGCCGAGTATGCGCATGAGAATTGATTTGTAGAGGTCGATATTGAATACTACCGAGTCGTTGTTGGCTTTGTAGGTGAAGAATACTGCGATGGGGGTGAGGATTGCTGTTCCCATGAGTTTTCCGAACCATACTGTCCAGTTGTCGTCACGTGCCATTTTCATTCCTGTGTTCTCGAGTATGAAGTATATGATGAACACGATGACTGATATGATTACCGGTATTCCCAGTCCACCCTTGCGGATGATGGCTCCGAGCGGTGCTCCGATAAAGAAGAATATGAGGCACGATAGTGATAGTGTGATCTTGTTGATGGCTTCTATCTCGTGCAATCTTTCGTTTCGGTTGAGATAAGTAGAATAGTCGGCTTTGAAATCGAGGTCTATTGCTGCCATTTGTGCATTGTCGGCAGCTCGCTTGATGACACTCTGTTTGACGTCAACCGGTAGCTTTGTGAAGGCTGAGTCGAAATTGAGTTGTCCTTTACTGATGTCTGACATGACTTTGAGAGAGTCTTTCTTGTTGAACGAAGGCAGTCGCAGGTAGTTGTTTTGTGCTTCGTGAAAGACTGCGTGTCCTACCGAATCGTTGAATTCCCTAATGGAGTCTAAGTCGTGGAGTATCTGGCGCATGCCTTTTGAGCGTGCGTCGGTGGCTATGCCTCCTGCGTCAGCCATATTGAAGTCGCCGTCGAAGTCGAGTAGGATGCGCTTCTTGGAGAATGTCTCTCGTCGGTAGGGCACATTGGCAGGGCCGGCAATGTCTTGTTGTCTCATGTTTTCAAACCATTCGCCGCTGTAGAGTGTCAGCAGAATGTGTTTCTTCTCTGCGGTGGATTGCATGGTGCCTGAGTCTGCCAGGATGATGGCATGGTCGTCGTAGCCGCCGTTGATGCGGAATATCATGAGTCCGTAGAGTTTTCCTGTGTTGAGGTCTTTTTTCTGAACGTAGATATTTGAACCGCTTACGCCATCATAGAAGATTCCTTCTGGGATTTCCACTTCGGGGTTTTTCTGTTTCATCGACATGAGCAGTTGTCGGAATGACACGAACGACTCTGGTCCCACTACTTCTTGGAAATAGAACGAAATGCAACTGATGCAGCAGACAATGGCGATGAGTGACCGCATGGACTGTATGAGTGAGATTCCGGCAGCTTTGATGGCGGTAAGTTCTGAGCTCTCACCGAGGTTTCCGAAGGCAATGAGTGAACTTAGAAGAATGGCAAGAGGGAAGGCCTGAGGCATGAGCATCAGTCCCATATACCAGAAAAACTGTGCCAGAATATCGAGCGACAGTCCTTTTCCGATCAGTTCGTCCACGTATCGCCATAAGAACTGCATCATCAGCACGAACTGGCAGATGAAGAAGGTTCCTACGAATAGCAGTCCAAACTGCTTAGCGATAAATATGTCTAATTTCTTAATTCGAAACATTCATGAATGTGCTTTCAGACTGCAAAATTACTATAAAAATGTCAGAGCACGGCAATAATTTCGTTTTTTTTATCGTTTCAGGCGCATATATAATGTATGGCCATGGTTTTATGGTCGTCGTGAAGGGTGTGCGACTATAGTCCGCTGACACGGTGCAGGCGCTCCATGTTGTCGTCCCATAGGTTGCTGAGGTCGTCGATGTCCTCGTCGTCGGCATAGTCGGTAATGACAAGATTGATGTGTCCGGTCAATTCGCTCTGTTCGATGCGTATTTCCCAGTATGCCTGTGGGTCTACTTCCTGATAGTCCCATTTTAGTCGGATATAACAGGGCTTGACGATTTCCAATACTTCTGAGACTTTTGTGTCGCGTTCAGTCCAGGGCTTTCCCCAGGTAAAGGTCCAGTGGTTTCCGTCTTCCGTCACGCTGTCTGCAAGCCATTTTTGCATGCCTGCTGCATTACCAATCATGTCCCAAACTATTTTTGGCGATTTTGCGGAAACGGAGTATTCTTTCTTTAGAATATGCATGGTTTCTTCGTTTTTTGGTTTGTTTCTGTTGCAAAAATACAAAAAAACACTGAAATAGCAATGTTTTTTTTGAAAAAAATTTTGGTATTTAAAAAGATTGTATTACCTTTGCACCCGCTTAACAGCCAATGGCGGGGTAGCTCAGCTGGTTAGAGCGTCGGATTCATAATCCGGAGGTCGAGGGTTCGGGTCCCCCTCCCGCTACTGAATAATTTAAATTGTCCTTTGCAATTGTAATGGTTGCAAAGGTTTTTTTGTTTCAATTCTAAGTGAGCGCAACTCGCTCTTGTCATCCTTTCTTCGGCTCACCCGATAAATCTTCTCCTAATGTCCTCCCATTCTTGTTCGCAAGTTTTGGAACTTTATTTGGGACTTACTTGGGACTTGCTTCGGACATATTGCGAAAGTATCGATGTTGGCTTATTGACGATTAGTCCCGAACGCATCCCGAACGCATCCCGAACGCATCGGTGCGCTAATAGATTGATGAAAATAGAGATTGCCCTTCAGTTTGAAAAACCTTGGTTGCAATATGTTTGCAGACAGTAAATCGCTTCTCTTTGGAGTCTATGTAAATGGCTCGTGACCTATTCCATATCAGTAAAATGCGATAAAACCCGATTTTTTTCATAAAACAAGATACAATGTGGCGTCTTTTTTGTAATTTTGCAGAGCGTTTTGAGAAACGCAGGTTTAGACAAACATTATAACGTTATATCATTTTATGGCAGATTCAAAGAAAATTAAGACAGCGCTGATCTCCGTGTTCCATAAAGATGGACTCGAAGAACTGCTTAAAAAACTCAACGAAGAGGGCGTAAAGTTCCTCTCTACTGGCGGTACACAGACCTTTATCGAAAGCCTCGGCTATGCATGTGAAAAGGTAGAAAACGTAACAACCTATCCTTCTATTCTTGGCGGACGTGTCAAGACTTTGCATCCTAAAGTGTTTGGTGGAATCCTCGGTCGTCGCGACAATGAAGGTGACCGCGAGCAAATGGCACAATATGAGATACCCGAGATCGACCTCGTTATTGTGGACCTCTATCCTTTCGAGCAGACTGTAGCCAGTGGCGCAAGCGATGCCGATATTATCGAGAAGATTGATATAGGCGGTATTTCGCTCATCCGTGCAGGAGCCAAGAATTTCAACGACGTAGTTATCGTGCCTTCAAAGGCAGAATATAGTGTGCTGCTCGACATCCTCAACAAGCAGGGTGCAGAGACCACCAAGGAGCAGCGCCGCATGTTCGCTACTCGTGCTTTCGGCGTCAGCAGCCATTACGACACCGCTATTCATGCGTGGTTCGAGAAATAAGCATACTACAATTTAACGAACGAAACAGACTAATATGGGATTTTTTAGTTTTGTCCAGGAAATAGCCATGGACCTTGGAACGGCAAACACCATCATTATCAGTGATGATAAGATCGTTGTTGATGAGCCGTCCGTAGTGGCTCTCGATCGCCGCACCGACAAGATGATTGCCGTAGGCAATGAGGCCAAGATGATGTATGAGAAGACTCATGAGAATATTCGCACCATCCGTCCTTTGCGCGACGGTGTGATTGCCGACTTCTCTGCCTGCGAGCAGATGATGCGCGGACTTATCAAAATGGTGCATACTGGTTCAAGACTCTTCTCACCCTCACTCCGTATGGTCATCGGTGTACCTTCGGGATCCACCGAAGTAGAACTTCGTGCCGTTCGTGACTCAGCAGAACATGCCGACGGACGTGACGTATATCTGATTTTCGAACCCATGGCAGCAGCCATCGGTATCGGTATTGATGTTGAGGCACCAGAAGGCAACATGATTGTTGATATAGGTGGTGGCTCTACCGAAATTGCAGTAATCTCACTCGGCGGTATCGTCAGCAACAACTCCATCCGTACTGCCGGCGACGACCTTACTGCCGATATTCAGGAATATATGGCACGTCAGCACAATGTGAAAGTCAGCGAGCGAATGGCAGAGCGTATCAAAATCAACGTAGGTTCTGCCCTTACCGATCTTGGTAGCGAAGCCCCTGAGGATTATGTTGTGCATGGACCTAACCGCATTACCGCATTGCCCATGGAAGTGCCCGTATGCTATCAGGAGATTGCGCATTGTATTGACAAAACTATCGCCAAGATTGAGAATGCAGTACTCTCAGCACTTGAGAACACTCCACCTGAACTGTATGCCGACATCGTTAAAAACGGTATCTATCTCTCAGGTGGTGGAGCACAGTTGCGAGGACTCGATCGTCGTCTGACAGACAAGATCAATATTCCATTCCACGTAGCAGAAGATCCTTTACACTCAGTAGCAAGAGGTGCTGGCGTCGCTCTGAAGAATATCAACCGTTTCTCATTCTTGATGCGATAACACGAAATGCAAAACCTGCTGGAGTTTCTGCAAAAGTACCATCATTGGTTTCTTTTCGTATTGCTTGAAATCGTCAGCCTTGTATTGCTGTTCCGATACAACAGCTATCAAGGTAGCGCATGGCTATCATCAGCCAACGCCGTGGCAGGACATGTCAATAGCGAAAGAGCAAGGGTGGAATCGTTCTTCTCGCTCACCAAGGTCAATAAAGACCTTACCTTGCGCAATTTCTACCTTGAAAGACAGGTGACACAGCTGCGAAAACTATATGCCGAGCTTACCGGCGATACAACCGCAGCAGAACGACAGGAACTCCAAATGCTCAGCCATTATGAGCTCATACCGGCCAAAGTGGTTACCAATGAGCTCAACCGTCCAGACAACCTGATGACCATCGACCGTGGAGCAGCCGATGGCGTCGAGGTTGGAATGGGTGTGGCATGCGGACAGGGAATTGTTGGCATTACTTATCTCGTCTCCGACCATTATTCCGTCCTCATCCCAGTACTCAATACTACTTCGCGCATCAGTTGCGCCATACGAGGAAGAGGATATTTCGGCGTATTACGATGGGATGGAAAAGATCCTAACGTAGCCTATCTTGAAGATATTCCCCGACATGCACGTTTTAATCGAGGAGATAAGGTGGAAACCAACGGATACTCCAGCATCTTCCCACCAGGAGTTATCGTAGGAAAGGTTAGCACAGTCTATAACTCTGCCGACGGACTATCATATCGCGTCAAGGTGGAACTCTTTACCGACTTCGGTTGCATTCGCGACGTTGTCGTCATTAGCGATAAAACCATCGGGGAACGCACACGGCTGCTTCAGGCTGCACGCGATTCCCTCAAACTTAATGTGAAGGAATAAAAAGGCAAATGTCTATCGATGTGTTGAAACGGGCAGGACTGTTCATCGCCTATGTCTTGGTACAGGCGATGGTACTCGGACGTATCCATCTCTTCGGATTTGCTACCCCGTTGCTTTATGTCTATTTCGTGGTCAAATTCCCACGCAACTACCCTAAATGGGGAATCCTTTTATGGAGTTTCTCGCTTGGATTGGCTATCGACATCTTCTGCAACACTCCTGGGGTGGCAGCAGGAGCTCTGACACTTATCGGAGCTTTGCAACCTTATATCTTCCAACTCTTCGTGCCACGAGATTCTGTTGACGATCTTGTACCAGCCATCCGAACAATCGGATTAGCTAAGTTTGCATACTACGTCACCATACTCGTCCTGGCCTACTGTATTGTATTCTTCTCGCTTGAAACATTCTCATATTTTGATATAGTGGAATGGATGATGTGTGTATTTGGTAGCGCTGTATTTACTTTAGCGCTGATAATGACTTTCGAGAGCGTTAGGGGATAATATATGAAAGATTTCGAACTCGATTACAGACACTTTGTTATCGGCGGAGTAGCCATACTTATCGTCGTTATCTATATCATACGCCTCTTCTTTCTGCAGATTATGAGTGATGACTACAAGAAGAATGCCGACTCAAACGCATTCCTCAAACAGGTGGAATATCCATCACGTGGTGTCATTACCGACAGACATGGAAAACTGCTCGTCTATAATCAACCCGCATACGACGTCATGGTCGTGGTCAACGAAGCGAAAAACCATCTCGACACCCTCGAACTCTGCAAAGCACTCAATATTACTAAAGAGGAGTTTGACTTGCGCATGAACAATCTTAAAGACCGCTCAAAAAATCCAGGTTACAGTCGGTTCACACAGCAGATGTTCATGAGCCAATTATCAGACAAGGACTTCTCTGTCTTTCAGGAGAAAATGTTTCGTTTCCCAGGATTCTATGTTCAAAAGCGAAGCATCCGACAATATCAGTATCCTTATGCAGCCCATGTACTTGGAGATGTGGCAGAGGTTTCGCCATCGGATATTGAAGAAGACAATTACTATATCCCAGGTGACTACATCGGAAAATTGGGAGTAGAGAGAAAATACGAAAAACAATTGCGAGGTGAGAAGGGGATGAAAATCCTGCTTCGCGATGCTCATGGCAGAATACAAGGACGTTATCAGAATGGCGCACTCGATAGGCGCCCCGTTCCGGGAAAGAACCTTACTCTTTCTATTGATGCAGACTTGCAGGCTTTGGGCGAGCGACTAATGGAAGGAAAAATAGGAAGTATCGTTGCCATCGAACCCTCTACAGGTGAAGTGCTCTGCATGGTGTCTTCGCCATCTTATGATCCAAGAAGCATGGTAGGACGTCAACGTTCAAAAAATCATCGAATCTTGACCGCAAGCCCACTTAAACCATTGCTAAACCGAAGCATTATGGGACAGTATCCGCCAGGTTCTACTTTTAAAACCACACAAGGACTAACCTTCGCTTCGGAGGGTATTATTAGTCCTGCCCATACCGCATTCCCTTGTTCTCATGGCTTCAACTTCAAAGGACTTCATGTGGGATGTCACGGCCATGCTTCACCCCTAAGCCTTGTTCCTGCACTCTCCACATCTTGTAATGCCTACTTCTGTTGGGGACTCTATTATATGATGGGAGCCAAGAGTAAATATGGATCTGTACAGAATGCCATGAACCGTTGGCGCGACTATATGGTGAGCATGGGATTTGGCTACCGTCTCGGTATCGACCTGCCAGGTGAGAAACGAGGACTAATACCTAATGCAGATTTCTATGACAACGCCTATCGTGGATCGTGGAACGGACTGACTATTATTTCTATATCCATTGGCCAAGGTGAGGTTAATGCCACACCATTACAAATAGCCAATCTCGGTGCTACAATAGCCAATAGAGGATACTTCTATGTGCCCCATGTAGTGCGGAAGGTACAAGACGAACCTCTTGACACACTCTATAGACGCCGCCATTATACCATGGCCAAACGCCAAGCCTACGACTATGTAGTGGCAGGAATGCGGTCATCGGCTGTTGGTGGAACATGTCGTGAGCTCTCACGTTACGATATTAATGCATGCGGAAAGACAGGTACGGCACAGAACCGAGGTCATGACCACTCGGTATTTATGGGTTTCGCCCCAATGGACAATCCAAAAATTGCCGTTGCCGTCTATGTAGAGAACGGTGGATGGGGAGCCACATATGGTGTACCTATCGGTGGCTTGATAATGGAACAGTATATTCACGGCAAACTCTCAGAAGCTTCGATGAAGCGTGCTGAAGAGTTCCAACATAGACATATAGCTTATGGCAACATCGGCAGGTAGAAGACAAGGCAATAGTGTGTTGCGTTCCATCGACTGGTGGACGATATTGATATATATCGCTCTACTGTCGTTTGGCTGGATTAGCGTATGTGGAGCCAGCTATGATTATGGTGACACAGACATCTTCAGTCTGAGCACTCGTTCGGGTATGCAGATTATCTGGATAGGCACTTCTATTACGTTGGGCTTCGTCATATTGATGTCCGATGACAGGTTCTACGACACTTTTGCCTATGTCATCTATGCGCTATTGTTGTTGTTGCTCTTTGCTACTATATTCAATCCCCATCAGATTAAAGGTTCTCGATCGTGGTTGGTATTAGGTCCACTACGCTTACAACCTGCGGAATTTGCAAAGTTTGCCACGGCTTTGGCTTTGTCGAAGTTTATGTCAACCTATGGTTACAACATTCATCAATGGAAACATTTTGCTGCTACATTAGCAATCATCCTGTTGCCTATGATGTTTATCGTGCTTCAACGTGAGACAGGATCAGCATTGGTTTATCTTGCTTTCTTCCTGATGTTCTATCGTGAAGGAATGCCCGGTTCTATTCTGTTTACTGGTGTTGCCGCCGTTATCTATTTCGTAGTAGGCATTCGTTATGCAGACGTTTACCTTGCAGGCTCACCGACCAGTGTCGGAAAGTTTGTGGTGTTATTGCTTATCCAACTGTTTACAGCCGGCTTGGTATGGGTCTATGGCAATAACAGACGATTGGCATGGCGCATTGGATGGATAAGTCTTGGCATTACTCTTTGCTCTCTCATGTTGCTACGTTTGCCTTTCGATATTGTCTATATCCAGTTGATAATGACCTTCATACTTGTTGGTTATCTTGTTTGGGAGGCATTGGGCACACGTTTACGCAACTATTATTTCATAGCTCTCTTTACCTTGGGCTCCGTCTTTTTCTTTTATGGTGCCAGCTTTATCCTTAACAATGTGATGGAGCCACACCAACGAACACGTATCAATGTGCTATTGGGATTGGAGGAAGACCTTAAGGGTGCTGGCTATAATGTGCATCAGAGTGAGATAGCCATCGGTTCTGGTGGACTTGAAGGCAAGGGCTTTCTGAATGGTACGCAAACAAAATTGAAGTTTGTGCCAGAGCAGGATACCGATTTTATTTTCTGTACTGTAGGTGAAGAGGAAGGTTTCTTGGGATCTGCAGGAGTTTTGTTGCTGTTTCTTGCACTTGTTTTGCGACTTATAAAATTGGCTGAGCGTCAACCGTTTCGATTTGGTCGTATTTATGGTTATTGCGTGTTGAGCATATTCCTATTCCATGTCTTTATCAATGTAGGCATGGTATTGGGACTGACACCAGTTATCGGTATTCCACTTCCGTTCTTCAGTTATGGTGGTTCTTCACTATGGGGATTTACCATATTACTATTTATCTTCCTGCGCCTTGATGCCGGAAGAAATCTCATTCGCTCATAACCATATGATGCTAATTGAAATCAAATAGACAACTTCTGTGTTTGGTTATTGGCGTATTAGAGTGACCCCAATGTCGGTAATGCCAGGTAGCATTTCACGCTTCATATCGTGCCGTATGGTGATGTGAAGTGAGTCTTCTGCTTCTAATGGTATTGTGGCGAGTTTGAACTCGTATTGGTAATGGCTCACGCCTTGTCCTTTGACATTACCGTTATGGTCTATAAGTTTGCAGTTGAGTGTGTCTCTATAGTTTTTTCCCGATTTTACTGCTGTTTGATCTACAATGAGTGTGAGTCCCATAAACGGGTATTCTCCGGTGATGCGCAATCCTACTTTTTCCTGATAATTGCCACTTATTTCAAGGGGAGAAACATCAAACGAAATAGTGTCGTTACGTTCCCATCCTTTTGTTGGTACATGTTCATAATGACTATACACCATATTGAGGTTGCAAGCAGCAACCAACAATATGGTGGATAGGGTCATAGTGTATCGTATCAGTTTACGCATTTTCGTTGTTGTCCTGAGGTCTTGGCTTGCGCTGTTGAGGCTGTTGCTGCTTGTTGCGGCGCTGTTGGCCGTTACCTTGTTGGCGGTTAGGGCGAGGGCCGCGTTGCTCGCCGTTAGGCTGGCGTGGACCTTCGCTTTGTGGCTTAGGAACATTACCTTGCCCGCGTCGGTTGTCGTTTTGTGGGCGCTGGTTGTTGTTGGGCTGTTGTCCTGCATGGTCTTGCTGCCGAAGTGCGCTGTTGTCAGCAGATTTCTTAGCTGGTTTTTTCTTCTTTTTCTTGCTCTTATCGAAGCGATTGATGTTCTCCTGAGTAGCCAGGTCGAGCGATCTTTTATCGTTTTGCTTCTGTTCGCCTTCTACGAGAGACAATGGCTTTTCGCCCTTGCGGTTCATTTCTATGATTTGTTTGGCACGTTCTGCGGTGATGGTTTCCAAGTTTGCTGCCAAGTTTTTGTCGGTCGAGTAGGTGACGAGACCTGCCAAAATATCGGTTTTGAAGAGGTGATATTCAGCGTCCTGAGTAATCAACACGATGTCTTTTGAAGGCAGTTTTCTACTTGCCTCTACGTAGTCATCGACTTCATAGTTAAGGCAACATTTGAGTTTGGCGCACATACCAGCCAGTTTTTGGGGATTGAGTGAGATGTCTTGGAAGCGTGCTGCACTGGTACCAACGCTTACAAAGTTCTTCATCCAAGTGGCGCAACAGAGTTCTCTGCCGCATGGTCCTGTTCCACCGATGCGTCCAGCCTCCTGTCGTGCACCGATCTGTTTCATCTCGATACGTACGTGGAAGGTGGCTGCGAGGTCTTTGATAAGCTGTCTGAAATCTACTCGCTCGTCAGCGATATAGTAGAAGATGGCCTTGTTGCAGTCGCCTTGATACTCTACGTCACCGATTTTCATCTTCAACCCAAGGTTTTTGGCTATCTGACGACTCTCAATCATGGTGGCGTGTTCGCGGCTTTTGGCTTCTTTAAATTTATCCATGTCCACCGGGCGTGCTATTCTGTAGATACGCTTGATGTCATCTGCACTTTTCAGATGTGCCTTCTGCACCTGCAATTTTACCAGTCTTCCTGTTAGTGTTACCACGCCGATGTCGTGTCCAGGATTGGCTTCTACTGCCACAACGTCGCCTTTCTTAAGCTCCAATTTGTTGACGTTGTGGTAATATCCCTTACGTGTGTGCTTGAATTGTACTTCTACCAAGTCGGTAGTATCGATATTGCCCGGTACGTCAGCGAGCCAGTCGTAGGTATTCAACTGTCGGTCTTGACGCCCCACAGCCTGGTGACAGAGTCCGCGTGTGCAACCTGTTTTTATTTCGAGGTCTTTTGCTTTTTCCATGCTTTATATGATGTATTGAATGTATGCTAATGCTTTTGTTATTGTTGCTTGATGATATGTTGGTGTTCTTTTCCGAGCGGATAGTTATTTCTGTATGAGTAGCACAATCATTTGTATGGCGAGATGGAAGAATACGATTTTTGCATTTGCATTTTGTCCGATGTCGCGTATGGCGAGTGTGATGAGATCGCTGATTTCTATCACATTGGCTTCGTTAATGTATCGTGCGAATTTTTTTGCGAAGTCTTCTTCGCGCTCTGTCATATAGCAGAGGTCGCGTTCGCCAAAGTTGTACATGAAGTTTTCGCGTACCAATCGCAGGGCATATTCAAGGAATCGCTTCTGTTTCTCTCGTCCTGCTGTTGCCATTCGTTCGCTCCATGTTTTCATGTCCTTTACCCGTCTAGCGTATGCCATACGCATCAAGGTTTGAAACATATCCAGGAAGAACTCGTTTTCTGAGTCAGCCTTTAGTGCTTCCAAGGCTTTCAGCCAACTGCCTCCTGCCATGTGTGCCACTCGTTCTGCCTTATCGGTCATGAGTCCACGCTGTTCTATGAGAGCATCTGTTATGTCTTTGTCGGCAATGCGTTTCACGTCGATACGTTGTACGCGGCTACGAATAGTTTCCAACAAACGGTCTGGAGCTTCGCAAACGAGCAGGAAAACGGTCTGTTGCGGCGGTTCTTCGAGCAGTTTCAGTATTTTGTTGGCACATTCTATGTTCATTCGTTCCGGTAGCCAGATAAGGCTTATTTTGTAGCCGCCTTGACTCGATTTTAACGAGAGTTTATGCGACAGAGCATCGCTTTCTCCTGCGGTGATGATGGCTTGTTGGTTGGCTGCGCCCATGTGTTCCATCCATTCGGTCATGGTGAAGTAAGGTCCGCCTTTAATCATATCGTGCCATTGTCGTATGAAATCGTCAGACACTGGTTTGTGGTCTGCGCTCATAGATGGCAATTTGATGGTAGGAAAGGTAAAGTGCAAGTCGGGATGCTCCCATTTTGCCAACATGGCAGCATCGTTGGCATTGCGTCTGAGCAGGTGTGCGGCAAAAGCCATAGCTAATGCCATTTTTCCACATCCCATCGGTCCGCAGAGCATGATGGCATGCGGCAGGCGTTGTTCGTCCACCAGTTGTAGCAGTCGCTGTTGTGCTTCTTGCTGTCCTATCACCTGTTCAAATCCTGTCATAACAGTCGTTTAGTTATCTCTACCACCGAGTCAACGGCCGATACAGTATAGAAGTGGATATTCTGAATGCCGTGAGCGTAGAGCTCCTGACACTGTGCGGTAGTCCATTCGATACCCAATTGTCGGGCCTGTTCGTCTGTTTTACATTTGACAATCTCTTTGGCAAGTGCCTCGGGAATGTCGCAATGGAATGTTTTGGGTACTACGGTCAACTGGCTGAGTTTAGCCATTGGCTTGATACCTGGTATGATGGGAATGGTGATACCCATTTGTCGTGCCTTCTCTACAAAGTCGAAATATTTCTCATTGTCGTAGAATAGCTGTGTTACTGCATATTGTGCGCCCAGCTCCTGCTTTTGCTTGAGATACTCCATGTCGCGTTCCAAGTTTGGCGCTTCTTCATGTTTCTCAGGATAGCTTGCCACTCCAAATTCAAATTTGGTGCCTGGGTGTTTGATGGTAGTGCCGTCTGCAAAAGTGCCATTGTTGAATCGTACCACTTGTTCTATGAGGTCGGTGGTGTGCGCATGTCCTCCTGGAGTGGGGGTGAATCGGCTGTCTTCTTTGGCTTTGTCACCTCTGAGGAGCATGAGGTTTTGTATGCCAAGGAATTGTAGATCGAGCAGTTCATATTCAATGTCCTCAATGGTCATACCGCTACATATCACGTGTGGTACTACAGGAATGTTGTAGCGTTGCTGTATGGCAGCTGCAATGGCCACTGTGCCTGGGCGTCTGCGGACGCGAAGTCGCTCAAATTGCCCATTTTTCAATTCCCTGTAAATATATTCGCTGTGATGTGTTGTGATGTTGATGAAACCGGGGTTGAATACCGCCAATTTGTCTATTGTTCTGAACAGTGCTTCGGTGCCGTTGCCTTTCAACGGTGGAAGCACTTCGAAGGAGAATCCGCGCTCTCCGTTATTTTGTTTGATATACTCTGTTACTGTCATTCTTCGTTACTATACACAATTCGCTACAAAATTACAACAAAATGTGCTAATGACCAAAAGTATTCGCTGTTTTCATTTGATATACGTGCTTTTCCGCGACCGTTTTCGATTGAAAACATGTTGTTTAATGCTTGAAGAGACGCTTACCTTTAGTTATCATCTCCAGACGACCGAAAACTCACCTAATGGTTTTATTAAATAGCTTTGATATTTGGATATCTTGATAGTTGTAAAAAAAACAGGCGGCAAAACCTGTATCTCTTGGTTTTGACGCCTGTCAAACGTGTATAATTGATGATTGAGTATGAGTCCTTTTTAGAATGGGCGCTTGGCTTTTGGCTTCATGTCTTTGTCCGATGAGGCATAGAGGCCTATGCATGCTCCGATAAATCCGCCACTCTTCTGGGTGCTAAGGTTAGAACCGTCAACACCGCGTGCCAGTATCATCCATTCGCCATTGCCTTCAGCATAGAAGAAATCATAGTAGCGGTCGTGGGCTTCCACTTTCAATTTCAATGTCCCGTTTCCGATGTAAGCTGATGCAATGGGCATGGTGAATCGCTCACTGCGTGTCAAGGTGATCATAGTTTTACCACCAACTAGTGTCTTACCGAATACGATGTTGTGGTCTTCTTTCTGTAACAAAGCAATACCTGCAATGTCCTTATCGTTGCGAGGAGTGAAGTCGAGCGTAGTTTCTGCAGTAAATGTGCCATGTTGCTGACGTGCCCAAACGGCAGAAAGTGGTTCACGCTGGTAGATATTGCCCGGCATCAGAGTCAATGTGAGATGTCCGTCGCCAGTTTTCCAGAAACCTTCTGAGTTTCTCAGGCGCATCCATCTGCTGTCGAGAGTAGCCTTGTCGAAATGGTCTTCGTAAGTAAAGTTGCCACTGAAATAATTGTTTTCAGTAGGTTTCAAACCAGCTTTTTCTCCCACAGGGCTTATGGCTTTGTTGGGTTCAAGAATGGTAGGCCATCCGTCTTTCCATGTCACAGGTAACAGGTATGTGTCGCGTCCTGTGTTGTACATGTCCTGCTCGTAGGGGCGGCAGCCAAGGAATACAGCCCACCAATTTCCCTTTTCATCCTCAACAAGATCAGCATGTCCGGCACTTGAAACAGGGTTCTGACGGTCAGCCTTCAGGCCTGTGCGCTGTGTGAGGATGGGGTTGTGTGGACATTCTTCCCAAGGACCATTAGGATTTTTGGCTCTGAGAATTACCTCGCTGTGCCAGGGGCCTGTGCCGCCTTCTGCGCACATCAGATAATAGTATTTCTTATATTTAAAGAGGTGTGGACCTTCAATCCAAATAGGACGTTCTTCTACATGTGTTCCTCCGCGCAATATCTCTTTGAAGTCACCTTTGATACTGTCGCCTTTCACGTCAAATTCGAACATTCGGATTGACCGTTGTCCTTCATAGTCGGCACCGCCAACTACAGGACCGTTGTGTACGATATATCCCTTGCCGTTGTCATCAAAGAAGAATGATGGGTCAATACCGTCAATCTTTGGCAGGTAGATAGGTTCGCTCCATCCGGCAGCTGGATTTTTGGTCTTGACAAAGAAGTTGCCGGCTCCTACATTAGTGGTAATCATATAGAACGTCTTATTCTTCTTGTTGTAACTGATGGCAGGTGCAAAGATACCGCCTGATACATTCTGTCCTTTCAGAGGAACCTGCGATGGGCGGTCGAGTACGTGTCCGGCAGGTGTCCAATTAACGAGATCCTTACTGGTAGATAGAGGAACACCAGGGAAGAAAGTGAATGAAGAGTTGACCAGATAGTAAGTGTCTCCTACACGGCATATTGACGGGTCTGGATAGAAACCTGCCAGGATAGGGTTGTAATACTGGTGTGTACGGTCAATAGACTCACTAAACCGGCTGTCGTTGCCGGTGTAACGGAAGTTGGAAAACTGTGCCGTTTGTGCCGATGCCGTTGTGGCTATTGCCATGGCGATGGTGGCGATAATGTTTCGTCTCATGTGCTATGATATTGTTTAACTGTTAGCATTAAGTTATCGATGCTGCAAAGTTACACATTTCATTACACACAGGCATTTTTCCTTGTTACGGAAAGTTTGTGCTATTGCCCATTTTTGTTTTTTAGCATATATTCCTTGTTACGAAAAGTTTATGCTATTGTTCATTTCCATTATTCATGTATTCTCGTGGTGAGCAACCATATAGGTTTTTAAACATTGTGCTGAAGCTTGCAGCATTAGAGAATCCGCAGAGATACATCACTTCGGTAATGTTGCGCTTGGAGGTGCGCAGCATCTTAGCAGCCTGTTTCAGTCGGATGTTACGCACAAAGCTGTGTGGTGTTTGGTTGGTCAGCTCCTTCATTTTGCGGTGCAGGTGTACACGACTGATACCAACTTTCTGTGCTATAATATCTACGCTGAGGTCTGAATCGCTGAGGTTCTCGTTGATTACTTGCATGATGCGTTCCATCAAAGCTTCGTCTGGTGTCTGTACCGTAACCTCTTCGATGCGTGATTCCTGACTTTCGTTGCCATTGAATTTATTGCGGAGTGTGCGTCGTGTAGTCAGTAGATTGATGACTGTGCGGCGCAAGATGTCCATATTGAAAGGTTTCAGAATATAGGCATCTGCACCAGTTTCAAGGCCTTCCAACTGATCTTCTTCTCGGCTTTTTGCTGTAAGCAGGATGACGGGGATGTGGTTGGTATTGACATTGGCTTTGATTTTTGAGCAGAGCGTCATACCGTCCATTTCCGGCATCATCACATCTGATATAATCAAATCGGGTTGCAATTTAACTATTTCGAGTAGCGCTTCCTTGCCGTTATGATAGGTTAGTACCTTGAAATCATCGGCAAATTGTGTGCATAGAAAGTCTCGGATATCGTCTTCGTCTTCGACGATAGCCAGTGTGGCTTTTCCTCCTTTGGTGTTATTTGTTAGTTCTTCTGCCTCCGTCTGGGGGTTGGTCTCCATAGTCATTGCCCGATTGTTTTCCAGTTCCATCTCTTGCAATAGGGTAGGCTCGTTTTTTATGTCTTCTTCGTTGACCATCTCCTCTGGCTTGAGGTGTGCATTACCTAATGGAATACGGATAGTAAACTCGCTACCATGGGTGAAGTCGGATCCCTCTGACTCTTCGTTGTTTCTTGCCACGATGGTGCCATAGTGAAGTTCTACAAGTGAACGGGTAAGGTCCAATCCGATTCCTGTGCCGATATTGCGGTCGTTGGGATTGGTCGGACTTTGATAGAAACGCTGGAATATGGTTTCTATTTTATCTTTTGGTATGCCTATACCATTGTCTTTTACAGAAATATATGCATGGTGTTCGGTATGTGTAAGTCGGATGATAATATGACCTCCGGTGGGTGTAAACTTGAAAGCATTCGACAGTACATTCATGATTACTTTGTCGAAATTGTTGCGGTCAATCCATACTGGGAGTGTTTCCGAGTCGTGTTCAAACTCGAAGGTGATGTTTTTGTTGGTGGCTTGTTGTAGGAAGAGTTTGTATTCATCGTTGATGAAAGCCACGAGGTCTGTCTGACTCATGTGCATGGTCATTTGTCCCTTGTCAATCTTTCGCAGGTCCATCATTTGATTGATGAGGTGTAGGATGCGCTCAGAGTTTTTCCTGATAATCTCGTAGATACCTTGCCGTTGCGGGTCTTTGTCGTCTTTGATAAGTGAGAGCAACGGAGTGATGATGAGTGTCAGCGGTGTGCGTATCTCATGGCTGATGTTCATAAAGAAACGTAGTTTGGCTTCGCCCATTTCTTCGGCATGGATGTGGTTTTGTAGTAGCATGCGGTCCTGCTCCAGTTTGCGTCGATGCTTCATGTATGTCCATAATAGCAACATGGCAATGATGAAGTAGATGAATCGTGCCAAAACGCTGGCATACCATGCTGGATGTATTTCTACTGTAAATTCGCGTATGGGAGTTTCTTGCTGATTGTTGATGGCTTTGACACGGAATTTGTATGTGCCTGCTGGCAAGTGTGAGAATGTCACCTCGTTGATACCTGGTTGCATGAAGTGCCAGTCTTCTCCGTTGATGCTGTAGGCATAGGCAATTTGCTCCGTATTATTATAGGTGAGGGCAGAAAACTGTAGGGTGAAAGAGTTGTCATCGTGTGCCAAATCAAATTTCTTAGAGTAGAATACGCGTTCTTCCGTAATGGTATAGCTGCCCGATTCCATGCCGGGATATACGGAGCGGTTGCCTACGATGAGGCGTGATATATATACGTTTGCTTTCCAAGAGTGTAGTTTTAGCTTGAGTGGATCAAACCAGTTGAGACCTCCGGTTCCTCCGAGCAGTAGCAATCGACCGCCATCAGCGGCAAAAACTGCTCCGTCGCTAAACTCATTGCTTTGCAGTCCGCTTTCTAAGAAATAGTTGTTGGTTTTTCCCGTTTTCACATGCAGTCGGCATAAGCCATGTATGGTGCCGATCCAAATATCGCCACGTGCATCTTCCGTCACAAAGGCAATGCTGTTGTCGGGCAGTCCGTTGTCTGTATTGTAGAGCTTTGCTTCTGTACTTCCGTTGGAATAGCAATATACTCCATTTTCTGTTCCATACCACACGTTGCCTCTGCTGTCTGCAAAAACACAATGTGAGAACGATCCGTAATTGACGCAGTTTGTGGAGAATTTGCTTACCCAGTTGTTTGTGGCAATATCCATGCATGCCAAACCTACCGATGTGGCAACGTAGATATATTTATGGTCGGGCGACAGCGCAAGTTTCATGATATAGTCGTTGGGAATACTATTGATATGTCTGTCGCTGTCGGCTTTTGGTAATTGCCTGAATATTTTCAGGCTGCCGTCGGGCCGGCGACATATCAGTCCACTTCCCATAGTGCCTATCCAGATATTCCCGTTGCGGTCTGCTTTTATGTCAAAGACGCTGGAGTTTTTTCCTAAAGGCAAATCAAAGTTGTGGTAGTTGCCAGATGGATCTACGTATCCGCATCCGTCTTCATAGTTTCCTACCCAGATATTGCCATGTAAGTCTTCGCAGAGTGAAAGGATGGCCAACGGTTGTTTCACTACATGGGTTGAAGATATTGGCATTGAGGTGCCGAAGTGCAGTCGGTAAAGTCCGTCTTTGTCGGTTCCTACCCATACTGATCCGTCTTCGCTTCGTAGCACGCTTGTCACACTGTTCTCGCCTATCATGTTTCGAGAGCCTAAGCGGAATCCCATATATCCGAACTCGTAGGGTCTGGTGGGTTGCATGAATACACCTTTCTGAAACATACTCATCCAGATGTTTCCTTCTGCATCTTCGATGATGCTTGTCACTTTTGTTTTACTCAGATTGATGCGGTTGCAGAAAAACGGATTGTTGGTCAGTTTTCCTGTAGCAGGTTCATAGACGTAGAGTCCTTCGCCGTTGCACCCAATGTAGATGTTGTCATTGCGTGCAATATAGATGTTGTTGATGGCTAAGCCTGCCGTACCAGCCACATGGGTGAATCGGTCTGTCTGTGGTGCCATGACAAATAGCCCTTGTCGCAAGGTGGCTACGTAGATGTTGCCTTGTCGGTCTTCGGCTATCTCGCGTATCTGCAAACCAGCAGTTCCTGGTACATGGATGGTCACTTTTCCACTGGTTTCCTGTCTGAGTACGTCTCCATCGGAACAAACCATCCATAGCCTGTCGTTATGATCTTCGAAAGTAAAATTTATATATTTATATTGGTCGATGACTCCACCTATGCTTTCCGCCTTGTTTTTGTCAATTACACGCAGCAAACCAAAGCCAGAAGTGCATACGAGCACATCGCCATTGTTGCGTGTATAGATATATTGGATATAGGTGGTAATCTCTTTTCCGTTTACCAGCATAGGTATTTTTCTAAACTCATAACCGTCGTAGATGAACAGATTGTTGTTGGTTCCAAGGTAGATGTTACCTTCATGATCCTGTCCCATGCAGTTCACGTAGTTGTTGATGTAGTGTCCGTTCTTGTCGGTACTATTCATCACGGTGAAGTTGTAGCCGTCGTAGCGGTTGAGTCCGTTTCGTGTAGCAATCCAAATAAAACCGCGTTTATCTTGTAATACTTGGTTGGCAAAGTTGCTCGACAATTGGTTGTCTGTATCGAATAGTTTTCCTATCTGTGCACTCATCGGCATCAGAAACAGGCTGATGATAAGTGTAAAAATGGTTCTTAGCATTTCGTCTTAGTTATGTAATATGGTGCAAAATTACATAAAATAATCGTTAAAGTGGGTTGAAATGGCCATTTTTTTGTCTGAAAGTCGAAAAAGTTACAAGAAATAAACTTTTTGCGACTTGATTTAGTATTACTAAAGTTTAGGGTACTTACGACAAAGAGTATATCGAAATAACGTCGTATCTTTGCATCGTAGTTATTAGTTTTAGTAGTTTGGTAATATTATTTAGGGTAAAAAAAAAGAAATGATAGTTTTTAAAGCTAATTGACTGGTGTTCCACCAGAGCTACGAAACGGAGATATTATGGTTTTTAAGGAAAATCATGATTAATTGGTTTTTAGAAATGGTGCGTAGGGATACGTGCCATTTCTTTTATAATAGTATGTCTATTGAATTCAATTGCGCCATATAAAATCATCATGTCATAATCCACCACCTTCCTTCGGGATGACTTCGGGATGTGTTCGGGATTCGTTTTGAAAATCTTGGGACTGTCTGCGTGTTTACTTGGGAGTATCTGCGTATTTACTTGGGACTGTCTTCGTATTGCCTTGGGAGTATCTTCTTGATGCTTTTGGGATAGCTTTTGTTGTACATTCGAAATGTCTGTGTAATGTGTCGGGAGATTCTTTTTATTGGTTTGTCGATATGAGTCAACGGCAGGTTGAGGGAGCTTTGAATAATGGCGGAAAACAAAAAAGAGCCGCATCCCATAAGAGATACAGCTCTTGTCTTAGTCGGGATTACTGGACTCGAACCAGCGACCTCGCGCCCCCCAGACGTGTGCGCTACCAACTGCGCTAAATCCCGATAAGCGAGTGCAAAGGTACAGCTATAATTTGTAATATCCAAATTTTTGTTTCACTTTTTTTGTATTTATCCCCAAAAACACTACCTTTGTATCTCTAAACAAACCTAATTATAATATATGCAATACGAAATAACAGCTCCAAAGGAATTAAAACATACAGCAATCCTACCTGCATCGAAGAGTATTTCCAACCGTGCGCTCGTTATTCATGCGCTGGCTGGAGGCTCTATCTTACCCGAAAACCTATCGGATTGTGACGATACCGAAGTGATAATTTCCGCTTTGCGCGATAATCCTTATGAGATCAATATCAAGGCTGCAGGTACTGCCATGCGCTTCATGACAGCCCTGCTTTCGGTGAAAGAAGGCGAGGAACACGTGCTGACTGGTACTGAACGCATGAAACATCGCCCTATTCATGTGCTTGTTGATGCGCTGCGCTACCTTGGTGCTGACATCACCTATGTGGGAGAAGAAGGCTTTCCGCCTCTGCTTATCAAGGGTCACCGCCTTGATGGCGGTCTGCTCGAAGTGCCAGGCAATATCAGTTCACAGTTTATTTCCGCCCTGTTGATGATAGGTCCGACCTTGCAACAAGGCCTGACGCTCCGCTTGAAAGGTGATATTATCTCACGACCCTATATCGATATGACCCTATGGACCATGCGCGAGTTTGGTGCCGATGCCGAATGGTCAGACTATGAGACTATTACGGTGAAGTCCCAACCATACCATGATCGTGCCTACCGTATTGAGAATGACTGGAGCGGCGCATCCTATTGGTATGAGATGATGGCTCTGGCAACTGGCGATGACGACGAGGTGATCCTCAACGGACTGATGGATGCCTCTAAACAAGGCGATTCCTCGGTGCGATATATCTTCAGCTTGCTCGGTGTGAAAACACAGTTTGCCACAACCGAACAGGGCATTCCCACCAAGGTGACCCTTCGCCATTCAGGCCGTTGCGTACCCCGTTTGGAATACGACTTTGTCAATTCGCCCGATTTGACCCAGACCTTTGTGGTCACTTGCGCTTTGCTTGGTGTGCCATTCCATTTCCGTGGACTTGCCACCCTTAAGATTAAGGAGACCGACCGCATATCGGCATTGAAGACAGAAATGCGCAAATTGGGATTTGTCATCTATGATATCAACGACAGCGAACTCGTATGGGACGGTGAACGTTGCGAGCCAGACTATGCCGACGGTATCGATACCTATGAAGACCATCGCATGGCGTTGGCCTTTGCACCTGCCGCATTGCGTTTCCCCAGTCTGCGTATCAACCATCCAGAGGTGGTTACCAAGTCGTATCCCCACTATTGGGACGACCTTCGCCATTGTGGTTTCCAAATCCAACAACGATAATTCTTAATCGCTATATGCTATGAGCTTTCTCCTCTTCGCCCTCATTGCCATCGGAGCCCTCGGCCTTTTGGCGGTCTTGCTGTCTATTGGCGACAGCGATAGCCCCGTGGTACATGGCGATCACGACTGCGCTTCCTGCACAAGCCACGATGACGGTTCGTGTAAGATAGCCTGTATGATGGAGGAGTCTCGTCGGCGAAAAGAGGAAAAAGCACGTGTTGCTGCATCTGCTGATACCGATGGAGATGATGGCGATGACGGCAATTGCGTGACCGATGTTCATAGCGACGAGTCAGACGAGGATACAGATGACGCGTCAGACGATAGGCCTTCGGCCACAGATCGTCTGCCACTTACTCCCATCATACTGCTGCTCGCCATACTCGTTGCCGCCTCGTGTTCTACACAGCGAAATAACAGTCAGACACGAATGTGGCATGCGTTCAATGCTCGCTACAATACCTATTTCAATGCATCGCAAGCCTTTATCGAAGGATGCGACGAACAGGAACGCGGCAATCGAGACGACTATACCCAGTTGTTGCCAATCTATGCGGTGGGCAACAAGCAGAGCCGCAGTATCGGAACAAGTCATTTTGACCGTACGATAGAGAAGTCGGAGAAAGCCATTCGCCGTCATAGCATCAAGCGGCGCCCCGAATGGAACAAGCAACGACGCAAGACTAAAGCCGATATAGAGTGGCTCAATCGCCATGAATACAATCCGTTTCTCTGGCGTGCTTGGCTTCTTTTGGGCAAAGCACAGTTTCATGAAGGAAATTTTGAAGAGTCTGCTGCCACCTTTGGATATATGGCACGGCTATACAAAACGCAACCCATCATCCTTGCCCGTGCTCGGGCATGGCAAGCCAAATGCTATGCGGAGATGGGATGGCGCTACGAAACCGAAGATCTCATCACCAATCAGCGCCGCGACAGCATACCCCGTCAGGCTGTGGCAGATTGGGATTTTACCCTTGCCGACCATTATCTTCGCACCGGACAATATGCCGATGCCACGCGTTATCTCATGCGTTGCATACGTCATGAGCGTCGCCGCCAACGCAAAGCCCGTCTCTGGTATATTGTGGGACAGATCGAACAACATCAAGGTCATTCCCAACAGGCATTCGAGGCTTATCGCCATGTGGTTCGTCTGCAACCGCCTTACGAATTGGAGTTTAATGCACGCATCTCACAAACCGAGGTGATGGCCTCTGCCGATGCTAAGGGTATGATACGTAAGTTGCAACGAATGGCTGCGTCAGACAATAATAAAGACTATCTCGACCAAATCCATTATGCCATCGGCAATATTCGTTTAGCCCAGCGCGATACGTTGCAAGCCATTGCATCATACGAAGAAGGTGCCCGTCGATCTACCAGAAATGGCACCGAGAAGGGAGCTTTACTCCTCCAATTGGCGCAACTCTATTGGCAGCGTGAAGCCTATGCCGATGCACGCCGATGCTATAGTGAGGCAGTGGGACTTATCGATACCGACCTCCCATACTATAAGGAAGTGAATCGCAGGTCGGAAATTCTTGACCAGTTGGTCCCCCTGACCGATGCTGTCCATCTGGAAGACTCGTTGCAACGCTTGGTTGCCATGCCTGAAGCAGATCGCCTCAAGGTGATAGACCGCCATATAGCGGAATTGAAAAATGCCGAACGAGAGGCCAAACGCGCACAGCAGGATGCAGAAATGCAAAGTCAATGGGAGACGCAAAACGCCCAAAATAATGGTATGTCGGCTGTCGGTAATGATACAAAAGCCTCCACTTGGTATTTCTACAATCCGCAACTTGTCAGTCAAGGTCGCATTCGTTTTGAACAACTTTGGGGCAAACGCCCCAACGAAGACGATTGGCAACGCAGTAATCGTTCCGTCGTACCAACGTTGAATGGTGAGGCTGACCATGAAACAGAGGTTGATGCCGATTCCGCAAAAACGACAGCTTCTGCAACAGATACCGAGAGCGATACCACCCAGCTCAATCCTTTTACTCGCGAATACCATTTGGCACAGCTGCCTTTCACCGCCGAACAAAAAGCTGAGAGCGATCGCAAGATGCGCGAAGCACTATTGCCTGCTGCGGTCATCATGAAAGATAAGGTGGAAAATCTCGCCTTGGCCCGTCGCATGTTTACCTATCTTGTAGATCGATGGCCCACCGATTCACTCAACGATTTGGCATGGTATCATCTCTATCTGATGAATGCACGTGAGGGACGGATGGCTGATGCCGATTCTGCTCTTGCGCGATTACAATGTCAGTATCCACAAAGCGAGTGGACCCAACTGCTCTCCAATCCTTATTATGCCGACAACCAGCGTTTCGGTCAACATTTAGAAGACTCGCTCTATGCTGCTACTTATGAGGCTTTCTGTCAGGAACGTTACCAAGAAGTGGCAGCCAATGTGCTACTCTCTGCCCAGCGTTTCCCCCATGGTGCCCATCGTTCCAAGTTCTTGTTCGTAGAAGCTTTGAGTCTGCTTAACGAGGGTAGGGTAGATAAGTCGGCGCAACAACTGAAACAAGTTGTAGAGGACTATCCTGATAGTGAGGTCGGCCCAATGGCTGGTCACATTCTCCGTGGACTTCAGCAGGGCCGCCGACCACAGGGTACCATGCGCTCCAAGGACGATATCTGGCGACAACATGCCTTGGCAGAATCTTCAGACAGTACGGTCGCCGATACGCTCAGCCTTCGTCGCGATGTGCGTTTTGCTTTTGTTTTAGCGTTCCATCCCGATAGTGTGAACCAAAACCAACTGCTCTATGAATTGGCACGTTATAATTTTACCTCCTATTTGGTGCGCAATTTCGAGATTGCTGTCAATAGTGAGGATCCCGTTCATCGACTCACCGTTAGCGGTTTCCGTTCCTACGATGAGGCTTTGCAGTATGCCCGCCATCTTTATGAGACCCCACAGATGACAGTTCGGTTGAAGGGATGTCGTCGCATCATCATTAGTGAAGACAACTTGCCGTTGCTCGGCACACAGTATAGTTACGACGACTACGACCGTTTCTTCCAAGAAACGCTTGCTCCCGTCAAGACCGATTCCCATCCGTTGCTCAACAGTCCCGAAACAATCGTTGAGCAGTCTGCCGACCGTGAAACCGATGATGATGCCGATGAAGATCAGCTTCCCATGCCGTCCTCTTCTTCCGACCAACCCATCGTCATCGATTTCGACGATGACTTCTATCGGTAGGGAGGAACGATATAATCTCCAGTTTTAGTCTGTAGTTTATAGCGCTCCAATCCTGTAATTTGCTCAATAATATCGTATCCATCCCTTTGCTACGATGTAGGCAAGGATCATCGCAATGCAGTATAGTGCCGATATATACCATGATTTCTTTTCTTTAATATCGCTCATAAGATACATGCAGAACACGATGAAAAATAGGGCGGACACTATATTGAGCGTATAGATGAATACTTTATAGTCTATAATGTGGTATGTTACCAATACCCCTAAGAGCATCCAACATATAAAGAAAGACGACCATACCGCCCGTTTTGATAAATGATTTATTTTCATATTATAATCTATTTGTTTGTGATGTGGCAAAATTATAAATGTTCTTAGACTCAGACAAGAAATTAATATAAATTAACCTAAGCGTTGTTGCATTTGCTATTTATGTTTAAAGTGCATAATAAATCTGTTGGTTCTCGTGCATTCCTCTCACGCGCATGCGCACGCGATGTTGCAAAAAATCGACCACTCGACCACCGATGTGGTATAAAATGTTGAGGCACAATGCATTTCGACGGGTGGTCGATGGTGTTGTATTGGCGATTTCGACCACCCATCGACCACCAACAATTATTTGTTGACAGCATTCCAAAACTACAAACCCGATAGAAACCGATGCATGAAATGAAGTTGTTGACGCTTGATAACACCCCTTTCCAATATCATAAAATACTTGCTCCCAATATTTGATAATACCCTTTTCCAATAGCTGACAACACTTGTTTCTAACGTTGAAAAGGCTCTTGTCTAACGTTTGACAACACTCTTATCAAACGTTGGATAATGCCTTTATCAAACGTTGGATAATACTTTTATCAAACGTTGGATAATACTTTTGTCAGCGGTTTGAAAAACCCTGAAAATAATATTCGTTTACAACGTGTGGACTTATGCCTCACGATTATTGGGTGTTTGACAGATGCTCGACAGGTGCTTTGTAAACCCGAATGTGAATCGTTGAATATGGCAATAACGCTTTGTAATACAGAGAATTGTCAAAATGAGATATTCGGAGCTATATACTCTTATGGAAACAGAAATGATAGTGTGTCACCTTCGGCGTATTGTACTGGAAATTTATTAGTTTTATTGTCAAATAGCAACAAGGCAAATCATGATTCGGAAGAAATAGGATACGTAGAAAGATAACAATGGAAAAAGAAGAACCGCTTGACTGGTCCTCAGCGGATGGGTCAAGCGGTTTTACCCTAAAAATAAACCTAAAATTCCAATACTAATGTCCTGTTTTTTGCCAAATGTGTTTCCTATTTAGCTTTTATTTTAAAGGTAAATTCACGGTCTGCATAGTGGAGACGATATTTCTCCATTGGTTTTGCTCCCCAACTGTTAATGCATCCCAAACCATATTGGCGTTGCTGGATGTGAAGCTGAACAAGTCCTTTTTCTACCAAGTCGCCACTATGTTGTCCCCAAGCATGCTCTTTCTTGATGCCAGAATCCAAATCTTCTACCAGGTATGGAATGGCGCTGCACTCCATGGGGGCGTTGCCTTCGAAGGTCAGTCCCTTGCCAGTAGCGGGATTGAAGATAGAGAAATAGCGGATGTCGGTATGGTTACCGCTCTCTTGTGGACGAACGTATGGATAATACTCATCCTTCACGTTAGCCTCATATTTGCCGATAAAGGCAGAAGAGTGGCGGTCGATATAGTTTTTTTCGGGACCTCTTCCGTAGTATTCCAGCTTAGAGAATGTTTCGGGCATCTGTAACTGCATACCATATCTGAACAGATCGGCTACCTTAGCCTCCTTGTCGGTGGTCATCTTCTCGGTGACAATCACCTCGCCGGCGGTATTGATGCGATAGGTAAGCATCAGCTGTGCCTTCACTTCAGGCATGTCAAACTGGGCGGTAAGCACCACGTTGTCGGTGCCGACAGACTTGTTGAATGAGGTCAACTTCATCTGTGGATTTCTCCAAACGCGCAACTCTTTCTGCAAAGATGCGCCAAAGTCGTTGTCGGTAGGTGCACGCCAGAACTCAGGCTTCATGCTTTCGCGGAACTTCAGCATGGGTTCGCCATCCACATCGAGATAGTCAATCATACCTGTAGCCTTGCCAACTGTGACAGTCATTCTGTTGGCAGTCACCTTCACATAGGCGTTGGTTTCTTCCACCTCAATGTTGCTTGCAGCTTGCATCTTGCCGTTTTTGGCAGGTGCTTCGGCCATTTCAGGAGCCTCCAGCTTGTCGAACTGATACTCGCTGACAATGAATTGCTGGCGTGAAGTCACTTGGCCTTTATCAACCAGAGCTTCTGTACCGTCGCTGGCAAATGCGAAGTTGACGGTGATTTCCTCTTTGGCATGTTTCGATTCAGCCTCGCCAATAGCATATTTCAAAGCGTCGCTCTTGATCAATTTGGTGGTCTGAGGAGCGATACCCTTTGCCTCTGGAATCTCAACAACGGTGAGCTTCTGACCGTTGGCATAGACGGTGGCAGTCAGATTCTGGTTATCGGTGGTCTTGAAGAAATTCTCATTATACACCTTGAATGCACCGTTTACAGCATCGAAATCGTTAATCCAGATGTTCTGATGATAATACTGAATCTCATAAGCGTGAGGATTCAAACGACGGTCGGGAGCAATGATGCCATTGCAGTTGAAGTTGTAGTCGCTGGCAGGATAGCGACCGTAGTCGCCACCATAGGTGAAGATTTCCTTACCGGTGATGGGGCTCTTGTCGCGCAGACCCTGATCTACAAAGTCCCAGATGTAACCACCTTGGTATTTTGGATACTTGCGGATGAGATCCCAATACTCCTTGAAACCTCCCTCTGAGTTACCCATGGCATGGGCATATTCACACTGGATGAAGGGCTTTGTGCCATCGCTTTGGCAATACTTCTCGCTTCCTTTATAGTCAACATACATAGAACAATGGATGTCAGTCTTGCTGTCGTATCCGCCACGATCATACTGTACGGGGCGTGTGGTATCTTGTGCCTTCACCCAATCATAGGTTTTTTCAAAGTTGATACCATAGCCACCCTCATTACCCAAGCTCCATGCGATGATAGAAGGATGGTTGATGAAGCTTTTCACATTGCCTTCGTTGCGCTCAATGTGGGGCAGAAGGTATTCTGGGAATTTAGCAAGCGACTTCTCACCGTAGCCCATACCGTGTGTTTCGAGGTTTGCCTCGGCAGTGATATACAATCCGTATTCATCGCAAAGGTCGTACCAACGTGGGTCGTCTGGGTAGTGACAGGTGCGAACAGCATTGATGTTCAGTCGCTTCATAATCTTGATGTCCTGAATCATGCGCTCTACGCTAACCAGATAACCACCGTCTGGATCTACTTCATGACGGTTGGCACCCTTGATGAGGATAGGCTGTCCGTTGATCAGCAATTGTGCATTCTTGATTTCCACGTTGCGGAAACCAATCTTCTGTGGAATCACTTCCAATATGCCCTGCTTGTTTTTCAGCGTAATAAATGCTTTGTAGAGGTTGGGAGTCTCGGCAGTCCATGCCTTTACGTTAGGCACTTTGATCGTACCCTGCGCTCCAGAGGCCTCGGCAATCTGTTTGCCATCCTTGTCAAACAAGGCAATCGCAACATCGGTCTTACCGCCCTTCAGCGAAACGTTATAGTTCAACACACCGTCGCGATAGTTGTTTTCCAGTCCAGCATCCAAGCGGATGTCGGCAGCATGCAGTTTGGGACGTGCATAGAGATAAACTTCGCGTGCGATACCTGTAAAGCGCCAGAAGTCTTGGTCCTCGAAATAGGAACCGTCACACCAGCGCATCACCTGCATGGCAATCAGGTTTTTGCCAGGTTTGAGATATTTGGAGATGTTGAATTCAGCAGCAACCTTGCTGTCTTCGCTATAGCCTACATACTTACCGTTGACCCAAAGAGTCAGGTTGCTTGTAGCAGAACCTACGTGGAAATATACGTCTTTGCCTTTCCAATCTGTGGGAAGGTCGAATGTGCGACGGTAAGAACCGGTATAGTTGTTGGTCTCGCTGATATAAGGTGGATTAGGGTCAAACTGAGTTGCCCACGCATAGCCCACGTTTTTATAGGTGGCATCACCGTAACCGTTCAGTTCGAAAAGTCCGGGAACGGGGAAGTCTTTCCACTTTGAATCGTCATAGTTGACTGCAAAGAATTTTGCGGGACGCTTGTTGTGGTCCTTTACAAAATTGAATTTCCACATGCCCTCCATCGAAAGATAGTTGGCAGACTCCTTTTTGTCAAAGCCTTGAGCCTTGTCCTGCGACTCGTATGCAAAGAAAGATGCACGACGCGGTTCGCGGTTTTGCTGATTGATGTCCACATTTTGCCAGCGTGACTCATTCTGAGCCCATAGGCCAGTACTTACAGAAAGCATGGCGAGGCAAATCGATACTTTTACAATTCTTCTGAAATTCATAGATCTATAATTATTGTTTTAAATTATCTGAATAGTTGAGAGCCACCAACAGCGGTAAACTCCTTTTCGTTGTCTTTACGCATTTCAATAGCGGTACTGCTCCACCATGAAGGCCATCCTCCAATGATATTTGCCAAGAAGACAACCTTGATGGGGTGTAACCCTTTGGCCAATGCCACAGAGCTGTCGTTCATCGTACTTGCCTTTACGTCGCCTTCGTTGTTGACGACGAGCTTGTTGTCAATCCATACTTGTTCCAGACGCGACGAGAGGTAATACACTCCGTCCTCAGGAATGTTGATGTAACCTTCGGCAATAGCAGCGTAATTGTTAGCTCCGCGCAGCGTAGCACCATCATCTTTACGCTGGATTTTAATCTGTTCCAGATTGCTGATGATGGATTTTTCCCATTCTGCATCAGTCCAGTTCAGGTCATCAACCTTTAGGAAATTACCCTTCACACGACTCATCTGCAATCCAGATTTTGCACCATCAATCTTAATGGCAGGTGCATAGGTCTGCTTTTCAATATTGACTGTTCTGATGCGGCTCATCTTGCCGGAAGGCAAAACCGTTGCAATCTTGATGATGGTATTGTCGCTTACCTTGATGGGCGAGGTGTAGATGGTTGACGATGGAGTAGGAGTGGTACCGTCAAGCGTATAGACCATCTTGATAGGACGTGAGGTGGTGAAGGTCACCGTAGTGTCTTTAGTGATGATGACCTTGTCGCAAGAACCCCATGGCTGTTCGGGCAATGGGATATGATAGCGCACGCGATGTTCGTCAAGACGTATGCTGTTGACATCGCCAGCGCATGCTGGAGTGGTGTTACCACCCAGCATTATAGCGCAAACTGCCAACGAACAAAATATCTGATGAATCTTTTTCATGTTCATGAATAGTATTGTTAGTTGTTTTATCTTATAGCGGTTTGTATTCTACGAAGGCTTCCATAGCCTCATAGCAAGCCAGTCCTAAATGGTCATAGAGCTTTGCGGTAGCGCGGTTGCGGTCTTCGGCTCTCTGCCAGAACAGGCGTTCATCGTTGCCTAAGAATGGTGCACTCTCCATTTGGGATTGGTGCTTGAGAATAGAGTTGCGCTTTGCTCTCAATTCCTCTGGACTAAGTGGAACGCACATCTCGATATTCTCTATTTCCCATTCTGCCCATGCGCCACGGTACATCCAGATACGGCAGTCTTTCAACCACTCAGCACCTGCTTCCTTCTCAAGATCAATGGCTGCGAGTACCGCATCGGTACATTTCTTGTGTGTGCCATGAGGATCGGCAAGGTCGCCTGCCACATAAATCTGATGAGGCTTTACCTTCTGCAATAGTGCTCTTACGATTTCTACGTCCTTTTCGGTCATAGGCAACTTCTCTATCTTACCGCTTTCGTAGAAAGGCAAATCAAGGAAGTGTACGTGGTCGAGGGGTATTTGATTGTAGGTGCATGCGGTACGAGCTTCACCGCGACGTATCAATCCCTTGATGGTCAGCACGTCTTTAGTGTCGAAGTCACTTTCTTTCTTGTTGGCAAAGAACGACTTGATTTCTTTGTATTTGGTAGAGATGACACTATCCTTAGAGTCGGTGAAGAGCTGGTTGAAGCCGTTGATGAAGTGCATGAATCGTGTAACTTCCTCGTCGCCAACAGCAATATTTCCCGAAGTTTCATAGGCCACGTGTACGTCGTGATTCTGTTGTACCAATCGACGAATGGTGCCGCCCATAGAAATCACGTCGTCATCGGGGTGTGGGGAGAATACGATGACGCGCTTGGGGTATGGGGTAGAGCGCTCTGGACGATAGGTGTCGTCGGCATTGGGCTTACCGCCTGGCCAGCCTGTGATAGTATGCTGCAGATCGTTGAAGATCTTGATATTGGCGTTATAGGCCGAACCGTATAGGGCCAAGAGCTCGCTCAATCCGTTCTCGTTATAGTCTTTATTGGTCAGTTTCAATATGGGTTTGCCGATTTTCTGGCAGAGCCAAACCAAGGCAGAACGGATCATCTTGTCTGTCCATTGGCAAGATGTGACCAGCCAGGGGTGTACGATGCGGGTAAGTTGACATGCTGCGCCTAAGTCAAGAACAACATGAGCATCTGGGTGAGTCTGTAGAAATGACGCAGGAAGTGTGTCGGTGAAAGAGTTTTCCACTACTTTCTGCATGATCTCTGCCTTTTCCTCACCCCACGCGGTAAGATATACGGTCTTGGCAGAAAGCAGGGTGGCAATACCCATGGTGAGTGAGCAGGGAGGGATGGTCTCCTTGGTTTTCTCACTTGCTTCCATTTCCTTACGTGAGATGTTGCCTATCAGAATGATGCGAGTCATCGACTGGATGCTTGATCCTGGTTCGTTGGCTGCAATGTTTCCTGAACGGCCAATGCCGATAAGGGCAATGTCTAAACCACCGAACGACTTGATGCGCTGTTCGTAAAGGCGGCAGCAATCCTGTACGCTCTCTTGCGCTACAAAACCGTCGAGCGTGAAGATGTTTTGTTCTTCAATATCTATATGGTCGAGGAAATGCTCCTTCAACTGGTTGATGCTGCGGATAGAGCTGTTCTTCTGGAGCGGATAGTATTCATAGGCGTTGAATACGACTACATTGCGGAAACTCAGTCTCTTTGTCTGATAACGGCGGATAAGTTCTTCATAGACTGCGATGAGCGACGAACCTGTGCCCAATGCCATTACATAAAACTTTCCTTCATGTTGTGCTGCTTTGATGCCGGCTTCGATTCCGTCGGCAACATGACTGGCACCTTCTGCCATAGAGGCAAAGATGTCGGTATGAATCTTCTCCATTCTGGAGATTTCGGAGTATTCTACGGTATTCTTTGGCTTGTAGAATTCAACTGGAACTTTGTTAAGTACGATCTGTGAACTAAGATTGAGTCTCATAGTCAATATCAATTTTAAATAGGATGTCTTTTTAGTCTTTATACTCTCGTCACAGTTTTGCTAAACATGTTTAGTTCAATTCATGGCTTGAGGATCACTTTCTGTTGTTGTTATATATCTGATGAGGTCTGTTAGTCGTTTATTTTAAGTCCCATGCTATGGCTGAGGCACCCAAAATGGCGGCTTTAGCACCATCAAGACCGCTCATCAAGAATCTGGCCTTGCCTTTATATAATGAAAGGACATTTTCGTTATACGCTTCTTCTATCGGACGGAGCAACAGTTCGCCTGCCTGGGCAAGACCGCCGAAGAAGATGAATGCTTCGGGACTTAGGAATGTTGCGATATTGGCGCATGCGATACCGATTCTTCTTCCTGTCTGTTTGAATACTTCTTGAGCCATGGCGTCTCCTGCCATTGCTGCTTTATATACTTCGTATGATGTGAGCTTGTCGGTGGCAATATCTCTCACAGAGGTGGCTTCTGGCGATTCTTCCAACATGGCTATTGCTGTGCGTACTACTCCCGTTGCAGAACAATAGGTTTCAAGGCAACCTTTTCTGCCGCAGCCGCAGGGTCTTCCGTCTGGCTCAACAATCATGTGGCCCAACTCTCCGGCAAATCCGTCGAATCCGTAGATGAGTTGACCGTTGGCCACAATTCCTGAACCTACGCCTGTGCCTAATGTCAGTTCTACAAAGTTGGTCATGCCAACGGCCACTCCATATTTCATCTCGCCCATGGCTGCTGCCTTGGCGTCGTTGGTCACTACAACGGGGATCCCTAATTCGTTGACAAACATATTGGCTAATGGCACAATACCTTTGGCCCAAACCAGATTTGCTGCGTGTTCTATAGTGCCTTTGTAATAGTTACCGCATGGAGCACCAATGCCCATGGCACGGATCTTTTCCATACCACCGACTTGTTCGGCTATCTGTTTGATAGCTTTTACAGATTCCATGATATACTGATCTACACTTGGGTAAGCTTGTGTCTTGATAGAAGTAGTGGCTATAATCTCGCCTTTGCTATCGACAACACCAAACACGGAATTGGTTCCTCCCAAATCCAAGCCTATCACTAAAGATTTTGCGCCGTATTCCATAATTCAATTGCCTTATTGTTTTTGCTTGAGTAATACCGTTGATGGGTGTTAAATACTCATTTATAAACTAATTTATTAACAGTTATGCGATAACTAAAATATTTTATTTTGCAAAGTTACAAGTTTTATCATATAATGCAAGCGTTTTATGGTTAATATTTCTAAAACGTATCATTTTTTTTCTGAGATGAGGTCTTAATGGCTTGAAATCGTTGCGTTTTTGCTTGTGCTGGGCCTGTTTGTAGTGGCTTGTGGATGGTGGGTGCTCGATTGAGCGTTTGTGGTTTTAGTCATTTGCATGTGAAAATTTGGTTTGTTTTTCACAAGTGTATTGATTTTCTTTATATTCGGGATGGTTTCGGGATGTCTTCGGGTTGTGGTTGGTAGTGTGTGAGAGGTGTTTTTGCGTAAATCCAAAGTAAGTCCCAACTGCCTCCCAAGTAAGTCTCATTTATTAGCAGAAGGTCATGGGAGTATGCTGGGAGAAATTGTTGGTGTGTAACGTATGATGCGTTTGCTGGTGTAAAAACAAGGCTGTGCTTCTTTGCTTGTATTCTATATATAATAAGGTGTGGGGTGAATTGTTGCTGAAAAGTTTAGATGAAAACAGATAATTTTTATCGGTTTAAGATTTATTAACTACAAAAAGATAGTTATGAATATTAAAAAAGACCATCTTTGCAAATAAAAAATATTATTTATGTTTTGTGACATAATTAAAAATATTAAAAATATAAATAAGAAATCCTCAGTTCAAGGGCGTATATTGGAGAAATTTGTCTCGCAAGGTGCCTTTACAATACCTGAGATATCGAAGGCGGTCGGAGTAAGTCTTCCTACTACTACATGCGCCATCAACGAACTCATGAAGGCAGGGCTTGTAAGAGAGGCAGGGAAGAAAGATAACTCTGCCGGACGCATACCAATGGTCTATGACCTCATGCCGGCAGCTGGCTATTTCGTGGGTGTGAATCCAGAAATGGACTGTTTGGCTCTTGCTGCAAGCGATTTCTGCGGCAATCTGATAACAGAAAAGATAAGAGTTCCTTATACATACGAAAATACTCCAGAGAATCTGGAGCAAATGGCTAAGATTATCAACGATTTCATTGCTACACTTCCTTACGCTAAAGAAGAAATCCTCCAAATTTGCGTGAATGTGGCAGAGCGCGTTAATCCTTTCGAGGGAAACGCCTACAACATGTTTACCTTCCTTGAAGATTCGCTGACCAGTAAACTCACTAAACTTATTCAGATTCCCGTCTGCATCGAAAACGACACAAGAAGTATGACATTTGCTGAATTTATCAAGGGACGAAGCAAAGGACTGAAGAATGTCATTTTTGCCAACGTATGTTGGGGCTTAGCCATCGGCATTATTATTGACGGCAAACTCTACTACGGAAAGTCGGGATATTCTGGCGAATTTGGACACATGACAGCCTATAATAATAACATCATCTGCCATTGCGGAAAGATCGGTTGCATAGAAACAGAAGTTTCAGGAAGGGCACTTAAGAGAAAACTGACAGAGAAAATCTTGAATGGAAAGACGTCAATCCTCTCTGATAAGGTGCTCAACAAGAAAGAGGAACTCACCCTGCAAGACCTTCTCGACGCTATCGCCAAAGAAGATGTGCTCAGTCTTGCTACATTGCAGACAATTGCTGACGAACTCGGCAAACAGTTGGCTGGCGTCATCAACATCTTCAATCCAGAAATGTTGGTCATCGGTGGAGAAATGTCAGTAACAGGCGATTACCTCACACTTCCGGTAAGGATGGGCATTAAGAAATTCTCACTTAACATCATGAACGAGGATTCGCAGATAGTGACCTCAAGCTTTATCAGTGATAGCTGACGTTTTGGGGCAGTCCATGTGCGGTCGATGACCAAGGCAGATGGCATTTATCAGTAGCGAAAGCAGGTTATTTCAGAAAAAAACACTAATTTTGCACACATATTGATAATAAGCAATGACCAACGGACGAATACTTTGGGCTGACGATGAGATGGAACTGCTCCGTCCTCATCTGCTCTTTCTGGAAAGAAAGGGCTACGATGTCGTGACCGCTACCAACGGTACCGACGCCGTAGAACTCTGTAAGCAACAGCAGTTCGATGTGATTCTGCTCGATGAAATGATGCCCGGTATTACCGGACTGCAAGCGCTCGAACGCATCAAACTGATACAACCCACGGTGCCCGTAGTCATGGTGACGAAGAGCGAAGAAGAGAATATCATGAACGAAGCGGTGGGCCGCAATATTGCCGACTACCTCATCAAACCCGTCAACCCCAATCAGATTCTGCTCTCGCTCAAAAAACTTATCCATCGTAAAGAACTGGTGGCAGAAACCACGCAAACTGCCTATCAGCAGCATTTTCAGCAACTATCCATGCAAATGATGGATTGTTGCTGTTGGAACGATTGGGCTGTGCTCTACCGACAACTCGTAGATTGGGAACTCAAGCTCGTTTCGGCTGATCCTGCACTGGCAGACATGCTTCGCATGCAGAAGGCAGAAGCCAATCTCGGATTTGCCAAATTCGTGAAGCGCAACTATGCCGATTGGATGCAACACCACGATTTCACGATGAACCACGACGTCATGCAACACCACATATTGCCTATGCTCAAACAGGGTGAGAAAGTTTTTCTCGTGGTGTTCGACAATTTCCGCTACGACCAGTGGAAGGCTATCGAAACCGAACTGACCGATTACGACATCACCGAACAACTGTGTTGCAGCATTCTGCCCACTGCCACGCAATATGCTCGCAATGCCCTCTTTGCAGGAATGATGCCCAGCGAAATCAAGCAACGCTATCCCGATTGGTGGACTGAAGAAGATGCCGAAGAGAGCAAAAACCTCAATGAGCCACACCTCATACAAGCTTTCCTCGACCGCGTGCGTCGTCGCGATACCTTCTCCTATCATAAGATCAACGCCACCGATGAAGCCGAACAACTCTTGGCAGAAGCCGACGAACTCTTGCAACGCAACAGCCTCAATGTTGTGGTGGTCAATTTCATCGATATGTTGTCGCATGCCCGAACCGAATCAAAGATGGTGCGCGAACTCGCTCACGATGAGGCTGCCTACCGTTCGCTGACGCTCTCTTGGTTTCGCCACTCCGCCATCAGCCAGTTGCTCCATCGGTTGTCACAGACAGACTGTCGCGTTGTACTGACCACCGACCACGGCAGCATTCGCACCGATACACCGGTGAAAATCATTGGCGATCGCAATACCAACACCAATCTGCGCTATAAGTTGGGACGCAACCTCGCTTGTGAAAGTCGCGATGTGTTTACCGTCAAAGACCCTAAGAGTGTCTTTCTGCCCTCGCCAAATATAAGCACCAGTTATGTGTTTGCCACGGGCAACACCTTCCTGGCCTATCCCAACAACTACAACTACTATGTTGCCTACTATCGCAACACGTTCCAGCACGGCGGCATCTCTATGGAAGAGATGATCATCCCACTGGTCACACTGAAAGGAAAAAACAGATAACAGATAAAACAATAAAGATATGGAAATCACTATCAACGGTCTCGACACCATACGCAGCGTCGCACGACAGTTTATCGAGAATATCGGTAGCTCGCGTGTCTTTGCCTTCTATGGCAAGATGGGTGCAGGAAAAACCACATTTGTCAAAGCACTTTGTGAAGAACTGGGGTGTGACGATGTCATCACTTCGCCCACCTTTGCCATCGTCAACGAATATACTGACGGCGAACAACAACCTGTATATCACTTCGATTTCTATCGCATTAAGAAACTCGAAGAGGTCTATGACATGGGATACGAAGAGTATTTCTACTCAGGGGCACTTTGTCTGATAGAGTGGCCCGAACTCATTGAAGACGTATTGCCCGATGATACCGTCCGCGTCACCATCGAAGAACAAGCCGACGGTAGTCGTCTGCTGACGTTCTGATCCGTCTCAACCATATCATAACAGGAGGCAATCACCGACTTCAGGTCGTGATTGCCTCCTGTTCTTGGTATGGCGGTAGCAGAACCGAGAGTGGCTCCTACAGGTTTTGTTCCTGCCAGTCGAAATCGGCTTGCACCACAAAGAACACGTCTTCTACCGGATAATCCTTCTCGTGGTACTCCTTGGCATGCTTGGCCACATAGTCTGCCACATCCTGAAGGTCTATCTCTACTTCCGCATCGGTACACTCCAGCATACCGCTGTCGTAGTAATATTCCACGATGAGATCCATCATAGTACGGATATCATCGGTGGTGTATCGGTCTTGAAGCTCGCTGGACAAGGTGTGGAGAATATATGCCGCCTCACGGGCATCGTTCTCTTCGTCTATGAGAAGCTCTTCTTCAATGCTTGTCATTGTTGTCAGGGTATTGGTACTACAGCAGATTTTCAATCTTCTCCTGCAACTTAGTCTTGGATTGGGCACCTACCAACTTGTCAACAACCTGTCCGCCTTTGATGAACAGCAGGGTGGGGATGTTGCGAATGCCCAGTTCGGCGGCAATATCTTCACACTCCTCAATATCACACTTAGCCACATTGACGCGACCTTCATATTCTTTTGCCAACTCTTCTACTATAGGAGCTATCATGCGGCAGGGGCCACACCATGTGGCCCAGAAATCTACTACAAGGGGCAGATCGCTGTTTTTCAGCTCTGCAAAGTTTTCGTTTGTGACATTCAATTCCATAATTGTAAGTTTGTTAATTAATACTATAGGTATTTATACACTCATGGGTTAAAAGGCAAATATCGTGCCATTTTCCCCGTTTAGTTAATCTTATACGACAGGGCAGACGATTGCTCTATATAGTTGAGCAATGCGGGTTTCACATCAATAGCGGTCGATTGGCTGCGCAACAGTATGCGGCGGCGCTTGCTCTGATCCACAAATTGGAAGAACAGCTGGGTCTTGCCAGGACTCTCGTGAGCCAGTTCGCCTAGTTCGGTCACTATCTGTGAGTCGAGTTGCGATACGTCGATAGAGATGGTGATGCGCTCAATGGCTTTGTCCTTGACACTCTGCATGTATTCTACCGAGGAGACGCGCAGGTCTTTAGGGCCGTTGTCATCTTTATTGCCATACTGAGAGTAGCGCGAAACCACCTTGCCGGTCACATAGACCGTGGCTCCCACTTCAAACATGCCGCGCATCTGTCCCCAGCTTTCGCCGAATAGTGCAAGACGCCCTGAACCTTCAAAATCCTCGATGGTGACAAAGCCGCAGGGGTCGCCGCGCTTGGTAAACTTCTGTTCCACATTGGTGACAATACCGCCCAGCACCACTGTTTCGCGGTCTACCAATGCATTGATGTCTGCCAGTTCGGCACATTTGGTGTTGCAAAGTGCGTCAATCACCACTTTATATTCATCGAGCGGATGGGCAGAAAGATAGATGCCCACCAGATCGCGCTCCTTGTTTAGTCGCATAATGTTGCTCCACTGCTCGCCTTTGGGAATGGGCGGTGTGGCTATCTCCACAGCGTTTTCACCACCAAAGAGTGAGTTGCGCGCCTCTTGCTGCTCGGCCTGATACATCTGTCCGTAACGCACAAGGGTGTCGAGAAACGATTCGCCCTTGTTGTTCTTTGCGAAGAAATCTTCGCGCGGAATACGGAAACCGTCGAAGCCACCGCTCAGCGCAAGACTTTCTATCGTCTTGCGGTTGACAGCGCTGAGGCTTACACGCTGCACAAAGTCGAAGATGTCCTTGTAAAGACCGTTTTTCTCGCGCTCGGTAATGATGGCTATGGCGGCAGGGTCGCCCACGCCTTTAATGGCTGCGAGACCGAAACGTATCTCTCCTTTCTTGTTCACACCAAACTTCTGATAGCTCTCGTTCACATCGGGACCCAGTGTTGCAATGCCCATGGCCTTACATTCATCCATCAGTTTGGTGATTTCTGTAATCTGATCGCGACGTCGGCTCATGATGGCTGCCATAAACTCGGCAGGGTAGTTTGCTTTCATATAGGCTGTCTGGAATGCCACCCATGAGTAACATGCCGCATGTGACTTGTTGAACGCATAGGATGCAAACTTCTCCCAGTCTGCCCATATCTTCTCCAATACCTTAGGATCGTGTCCGTTTTTCTTGCCGCCTTCGATGAATTTAGGCTTCATCGCATCAACGATGTCTTTTTTCTTCTTACCCATCGCCTTACGCAGCGCATCACTCTCACCACGGGTGAAGTCTGCCAACTGACGTGACAACAACATCACCTGCTCTTGATAAACGGTGATGCCGTAGGTGTCTTTCAGATATTTCTCCATGCAGGGAATATCGTAGGAAATTTCCTCTTTACCGTTTTTACGCGCGATAAACGATGGGATATAGTCCATTGGCCCCGGTCGGTAGAGGGCGTTCATGGCGATAAGGTCTTCGAAAACGGTAGGGTGGAGCTCGCGAAGATACTTCTGCATACCTGCCGATTCAAACTGGAAGGTACCGATGGTGCGTCCTTGCTGATAGAGTTCGTAGGTCTTGGCATCGTCTATCGGGATGGTATCGAGATCCACTTCTATGCCACGGGTCTGCTTGATAATGGCACAGGCCTCCTTCAACTCCGACAGTGTCTTCAGTCCAAGGAAGTCCATCTTGATCAGTCCGGTCGATTCAATGACGTGACCATCGTATTGGGTGCAGTTGGTTTTCTCACCCTTGAAATCGGGGTCGTCGGCAGTAGATACCGGCACCCAGTCGCTGATGGGGTCTCGACAGATGATGAATCCGCAGGCATGGATACCCGTACCGCGCACCGTTCCCTCCAACATCTTCGCATATTTGATAGTGTTTGCCATCTTCGAATCGGTCGATACCTCGGCATCGCGCAGCTCCGGCACGCAGGCTATGGCATTGGTGAGGTTCATCTTTTTGCCATCGGGCAACTTGTCGGGAATGGCTTTACAGAGGGCATTGGCTTCGGCAAGGGGTAGCTTTTCCACGCGAGCCACGTCCTTCAGCGAGTTTTTGGTTGCCATCGACGCATAGGTAATAATATGCGCACAGTTCTCATGACCGTATTTATCTTCCACCCATTTCAGCACTTTACCACGTCCGTCATCGTCGAAGTCGGTATCGATATCAGGGAGTGAGATACGGTCAGGATTGAGGAAACGCTCAAACAGCAGGTCGTATTTCAACGGGTCAATCTTTGTAATTCCCAGACAGTAGGCTACCACAGAACCGGCAGCAGAGCCACGTCCGGGGCCTACCATTACACCGAGTTCATCGCGTGCAGAGTTGATGAAGTCTTGCACAATGAGGAAGTAGCCGGGGAAACCCATCGTCTTCATGATGTGCAGTTCAAACTTTACACGGTCGTGCACCTCGTCGGGGATAGGGTCGCCATAGCGGTTGCGGGCACCCTCATAGGCGAGTTTTGCCAGATAGTCGGCTTCATACTTGATACGGTATATTTTGTCGTAACCGCCAAGTTTCTTGATTTTCTTCTCTCCTTCCTCTGGCGAGAGAGGGTTTTCACCATTCTCGTCGGTGGTAAACTCGTCGTAGAGTTGTTGTTCGGTGTATTTCTGGCGCCATTCTTCTTCGGTACCAAACGATTCAGGGATGGGGAAGAAAGGCATGATAGGGTCGTGGTCGAGACTGTAGATCTCAACCTTATCGAGTATTTCGGTTGTGTTCGAGAGGGCTTCGGGAATGTCGGCAAACACCTCGTTCATCTCTTCGCGGGTCTTAAACCACTCCTGTTTGGAGTAGAGCATACGTGTAGGGTCGTCCAAATCCTTACCCGTAGAGAGGCAGAGCAAGTGGTCGTGGGCCTCGGCATTCTCTTGATCCACAAAGTGGGCATCGTTTGAACAGACGAGCTTGATGCCGTATTCGTGTGCCAGTTCTATCAATACCTTGTTGGCTTGTTGCTGCAAAGGGAAGGTTTCGCGGTTGGCACGCTGGTGGGGATCGCGCACCTCATGGCGCTGCAGTTCAAGATAATAGTCGTCGCCAAACACGCGGTGATACCATTCCAAAGCTTCGCGTGCACCAGCCATATCACCGTCAAGAATCTTTTTGGGCACTTCGCCGGCAATACATGCCGAGCAGATGATGAGTCCTTCGTGGTATTTCTCCAAGTCGGCACGGTCGGTACGAGGGCGCATATAGAATCCATCAACCCAGGAATTGCTCACCAGTTTGATCAGATTCTTATAACCTTTATAATTCTTAGCGAGCACAATGAGGTGGTAACCGCCCATGTCTTCCTTGCCTTGGCGATTCTCCTTGCTACCACGGCGAGCCACATACATCTCACATCCGAATATGGGCTTGAAAGGCTCGAGACCTTCCTTCTTACGTCCCTTGTTGACACCGCCCACATAATCGTGGAATTCCTTGATGCCAAACATGTCGCCGTGGTCGGTGATGGCCATGCCGCGCATGCCGTTCCCAACGGCTTTATCCACCAGTCTCTTAATGCTCGACTGACCGTCGAGAATAGAGTAATAGGTGTGGACGTGTAAATGTATGAAATCTTGCATATCTATTGTTTATTGTTTGATAAATGTGGTGTAAAGTTACGCCTAAAAGGTGAGAACTCCAAAAGAATGGAATAAAAAATTTGTGAAATAGATAAAAATAGCGTACCTTTGCAGATGGAATAAAACAATCGTACCACTACGTATGGGAAAAAGACTAAAGAAACTTAAGAAAATTAGAATACACCGTGAAGGTACAAGCGAATTGGCCATTAGCATGATACTTATCATTGTTTTGGCTATCGGATTGTGGTTTGCCTTCGATACGAAGATTCCTTTTTGGATTAGCATACTTGGTTTGGGCACGGCATGGATGCTGGCGCTCAATTTCTATCGCTGTCCTATCCGTTATTTCAATGGAGATACCCACAAGATGGTCGTGGCACCTGCCGATGGAAAGATCGTTGTAATTGAGGAAGTGGATGAGAATGTCTATTTCCACGATAAGCGTTTGCTCATCAGCATCTTTATGAGTCCGCTCAATGTGCATGCCAACTGGTTCCCCGTTGACGGTAAGGTGAAGTTTGTGAGTCATCACAATGGAAATTATCACAAGGCTTGGTTGCCCAAAGCCAGTGAGGAAAACGAGCATGCAGACATCATGATTACCACTCCAGAAGGTGAGGATGTGCTGGTCAGACAGATTGCCGGTGCTATGGCCCGTCGCATAGTTACCTATGCAAAGGCTGAAGAGGAATGTAACATCGACGAGCACTTAGGCTTCATCAAGCTCGGATCGCGTGTGGATGTCTATCTGCCAATAGGTACTGAAGTGCGTGTACGCATGGATCAGCCTACCACTGGCGACCAGACCGTATTGGCGGTATTGAAGTAATACAGTTACATTTTACGAATTCTACATTATGAGCATCAAAAAACATATTCCTAACACCATAACCTGTTGCAATCTCATCTCTGGGTGCATCGCAACATGTATGGCATTCTACAGCGAATGGGATAAGGCATTGCTGTTTATCGTTATTGGTGCGGTATTCGACTTCTTCGATGGTATGAGTGCACGCCTCCTTGGTGTTAGCTCACCCATTGGTAAGGAACTCGACTCGTTGGCTGATGACATCACTTTTGGTTTTGCACCTTCTGCAATCCTCTTCGACTATCTGTATTGTCAGGTTGAAGGCATGGGAGGATTATATTCCCTGTTGCCTTATGTCGCCTTTGTGATGGCTGCCTTCTCAGCGTTGCGCTTGGCTAAATTCAATCTCGATGAGCGTCAGACCACATCGTTTATCGGTGTGCCCACTCCTGCAAATGCCCTCTTTTGGGGGTCTTTGATTGTGGGTAGTGGCAAAGCTATTGAGGCATTACCCTACAGCATTTATGTTGTGGTGGCTGCCATCTTCTTCACCAGCTATCTGCTTATCGCTGAGATTCCCCTTTTCGCTTTGAAGTTTAAGCATTGGGGATGGCGTGGCAACGAGGTGAAGTATATATTCATTCTCTCTTGCATTCCATTGCTCTTACTGCTCCAGGTCAGCGGCATTGCCGTTATCATTGCCTGGTATGTGGTATTGTCATTGTTTACCAATATCAACAAGAAGAAATAAGTAAACCCTATAGTCATGCTTAAAGCCATAGGAGGAATGATCCTCTTTGTTTTTTTCTTTATCGTGTTTCTTGTCCTACTTGTGGGGGGACAGGTGTTGCGAATGATTCGCCGCATGCAGAGACAGATGCGTGATGCTGCAGGCGAACATGCCAGACAGTATCGCAACGAGACTGGACGGCAGCGCCAACAGTATGATCGTCGTGCACAGGCGGCTGGTTATACCAATAGTCGATGGGAGAATGAAACGGTAGAGGAAGATCCTGTTGAGGTGCATACCACGACACAATTTGGTGAAACCATCATAGACCGCAGAGGTCGTGAAAACAAGAAGATCTTTGATGATGGCGATGGAGAATACGTCGATTTCAAGGAAGAGAAATAATCCAAATAGTATATCAATAACAAAGCGAGCCGCAACATTCTGTGTTGCGGCTCGCTTTGTTGGTATAAGTAAGTGGGATTAAGGATGTACGAGGGTTCCAATTTCCTCACCTTCCATGACTTTCTTCAGATTGCCCACCACGTCCATGTTGAATACATAGATAGGCAGATTGTTGTCCTGACACATGCAGATAGCGGTAAGATCCATGACCTTCAAACCGCGTGACAATACTTCTTTATAGGAGATTTCGTCAAACTTAGTAGCGGTTGGGTCCTTTTCGGGGTCGGCGGTATAAATACCATCCACGCGTGTGCCCTTCAGCATCACGTCGGCTTCTATCTCTATGCCACGCAGACTACTGCCGGTATCGGTAGTGAAATAGGGGTTGCCAGTACCTGCAGAGAAGATGCATACCTGTCCTGCTTCCATCGCCTCGATAGCTTTCCATTTGGTGTAGAATTCGCCGATAGGCTCCATGCGGATGGCTGTCAGCACCTTGTTCTTCACACCGATAGCTCCCAAAGCTGATGATAGTGCCAGCGAATTGATTACTGTGGCACACATGCCCATCTGGTCGCCTTTCACGCGGTCGAAGCCTTTCTGACTGCCGCTAAGTCCGCGGAAGATGTTGCCACCGCCGATGACGATACCAATCTGTACGCCCATCTCACTGACTTCCTTAATTTGTCGGGCATAGTCGCTGAGGCGTTCTGCGTCGATGCCGTAACCTTGATTGCCCATCAAACTCTCACCAGAGAGCTTCAGGAGGATTCTTTTAAATCTTGCCATATTATCTTTGTTTTTTATTGATTATTGTCTATCATCATGTAGTAGGGGTGTTCAGATCACAAACGATACTTCTTTGAAAGCATAGCGGCGTCGCTCCCCATCTTCGGTCATCAGTACCAGGTGTCCGTTTTCCTCCACATCTTCTATGCGTGCCATAAAAGCGCCTTGCGCATCGCAGTAGGGGTGAAAGCCTTTTCGGCGGTATAGGGTCTGCATGTAGCGTTCCCTTACATCCTGCAGCATATAGCTTTCCATGCGACAGATAATATCTTCCAATAGTGCTTGCCGGTTGGTTTCCTGTCCGGTTATCTGCCAGAGCGATATGGGGTTGGGGGCATCGCTTTGAAATTCGCGTTGGTTTACGTTGATGCCTATGCCCGCAATGCTATCGCATATCTGCATGCCTTTCAGTCTGTTTTCTATCAGCATGCCACAGATCTTAGCATTTCGCCAATAGATATCGTTAGGCCATTTCACGCTTAAGTCGCCTATATATTGTCCTAATGCGTCGGTCACCGCCAGTGATACTGCCATAGAGATATGAAACTGTCGGTTGGCTGGTACGTGTGTGGGGTGCATCAATACCGAGAACGTGAGGTTTTTGTCTCGTTCCGATTCCCAATGGTTTGATCCTTGTCCGTGTCCATCTGTCTGATAGTTTGCCCATACCACACAGTCTTCATCACCGCCATGTTCTCTCAGCCATCGGTTCGTGGAATCTGTCTCCTCGATATACACTATTTTTTCTTTCATAGTACAAAGGTAGTGCAAACCGAATGGAATACAAAATAAAAACGAGTTTTTATTTTTATTCCCGAGGTGCTGCCTACTTAAGATGGTAATCACTGGTTAGTGAAAACCAAAATCGGATGGTGGTCGAATGGTGGTCGAAAACCCCACAAAATGACAATCGACCACACCTATAATAGATTGAAGGATAGTATGATGCAAGTATCGGTGGTCGAGTGGTCGAATTTTTTTGAAAACTGAATTAACTATATGTGTAGGTGGTGCGACCATTCGCCTGTGATTTCTCTTGCTTACAACAGCAGGCAACTTGCTGTTTTGATGGCTGTTTGATAGCAGGTGTTTGATGATAACGCATGCGCGTACGCAAGCATGCGTACCTTTATTAAATGAAACAAGGTATATGAAATTTTAGTGTGAAAACGGTTTTCTTCTGCATTTATGATCCTTTTCTGAGGATATTCAACTATTTTTTTGTAATTTCGCAACCATGACACAAGAAGAACAATTGAAAACCGACGAACGCTATATGCGTATGGCATTGGTGGAAGCTGAAGCTGCTGGAGCAGCAGGTGAAATACCTATTGGTGCTGTAATCGTATGTCAGGGCAGGGTTATTGCCCGTGCCCACAACCTCACGGAAACTCTCAACGATGTTACTGCGCATGCTGAGATGCAAGCCATAACGGCAGCTGCAAACGAATTGGGAGGAAAGTATCTGACCGATTGCACACTCTATGTTACCGTAGAACCCTGTCCTATGTGTGCAGGTGCATTGGGCTGGTCGCAGATTCCGCGTATTGTCTATGGTGCTGCCGACGATAAACGAGGATTCCATGTCTATGCCCCCAAGGCATTACACCCTCGTACAACGATAAGTGGCGGCATTCTTGAGGAAGAATGTCGCCAACTTATGCAAGATTTCTTTAGAAGCAGACGATAGTTGTCATCGTGTGACTATCGTACTGGTAGTGAGGTTTCGGATTTATTCACCGATCACTAGTGTCCACTAAATAAATTTAAGACTTAATTCTCTTACAGTTTGTAACTTCTCGGCAGGTTCGCTTTTGCCGAGCAAATCTACGAGAGGGGTTCTGTCCAACAATGAGACAGATAAAATTCTTAACAAATCATACATTTCCATATTCAATTTCATTTTTCGTTCAACAATCGCAACCAAGCAATATGCAATGATTGCACTATACAATTGTATCTTTACAGCATTTTCG